>JAJYVB010000220.1 GCA_021792265.1 Deltaproteobacteria bacterium
ATTAAGGACCGCTCAATAGGGCACAGGTTCGAAGGCCATGGCAAAGACGTCCAAAAATCTACTCGATGAGGCACGGAGCCGGATTCGTGCGATTGACGTTGAAGAGGCGCGCCGGATGCTCGAAGAACATCCGGGCACAGTGCTGATTGACGTGCGCGAGAGCGATGAATGGCGCCAGGGACATATTCCGCAAGCTGTCTTTGTACCGCGCGGTTTTCTCGAATTGCGAATCGAGGAAAAGGTGCCTGAGCACCAGACGCCAATTATCGTTCAATGCGCCGCTGGCACGCGCTCGCTGCTGGCAGCCAGGTCGCTTGCCGAGATGGGCTACCAGAATCTTTATAATTTGACTGGCGGCTTCAATGCCTGGAAAGACCGAGGCTTGCCGTGGACGGCTGAGCGCGCCTTCACGCCCGAGGAGCTGACGCGCTATTCGCGTCATTTCGTTATCCCCGAGGTGGGAGAGCGTGGTCAGGCGAAGCTGCTTGATGCGAAAGTCCTGCTTCTGGGCGCCGGAGCGCTCGGTTCGTCGTCGGCGCTCTACCTTGCGGCTGCGGGGGTGGGCACGATTGGTTTGGTAGACTTCGACGTGGTCGATCTGTCCAATCTCCAGCGCCAGATCATCCATGCGACAGAGCGGGTCGGAATGCCGAAGACGGAGTCGGCAAAGATCTCGATAAACGCGGTAAACCCGGGCGTGAAGGTAATCCGTCACGATGTTCGGCTCAGTTCCGAAAACGCGATGGAGATTATCAAGGACTACGACGTCGTCGTTAACTGCGGCGACAACTTCCCGGCGCGCTACCTGATTAACGACGCATGCGTCTTTGCCGGAAAACCGCTGGTTGACGGCGCCATTTTCCGCTTCGAGGGCAACGCAACGGTCTTCTATCCCGCCAAGGGAGGGCCGTGTTACCGATGCCTCTATCCCGAGCCGGCACCGCCCGAGATGGCACCGTCGTGCGCTGAGGCAGGTGTGCTCGGGGCGCTCCCTGGAATCATCGGGTCGATGGAGGCGCTCGAAGCGATGAAGCTCATCCTCGGCGTCGGCGAACCACTCATCGGGTCGATGGTTTACTTCGACACGCTTACGGGACGCGACTACGTTCGGGTGCTCAAGATCCGGCGCAATCCCGATTGCCCGGTATGCGGCGACCATCCGACCCAGACGGGACTTATCGACTACGAGGCGTTCTGCGGAGTGGGAGCCGCGGCGGGCGCAGCCGCTAACGGCCATGCAGCCGGCGCTGTCGCTGCCGGGTAAGCGCCGAGATCGGCTCGCAAAGCGGGAAATCGGGGCCTGCCTTGTTACCCGGCTCCGTATGCTGCTAGGGTTTTCTTAGAAAATTCCGCCTGTGACAGGCAGCGATCGAACCGGATCCGATCGCTGTCAACCGAGGCGGCGGTCTTTCGTCCTTACATCGCGAACCCAGTGCAGGGCGCAGAGAACCTGTTTCTTGGCGACACTTGCACCTACTTGCTGGCCGCCGCTTTCTTAACAGCGCCGCGGGCGACTCTTTTTCCGTTGCGATGATTCTGGGAGTTGCACAATGACGATGTCTCCCGACTTTCGGTCCCTTTGGTTAGCGCTGCGCAGCCTTCATGCCGTGCGCCTGATCGAACAGGCTTCTACGCTGCTGACGACGTTCTTATGGCCGCGGATAAACGACGTATGGTCAGCGCGGTGCAGCGCCTTTTACGGCGTCCCGGCCTGTTTGCTGATCGGCGGCGAGTGGCCGTTTCGGCATTTTACATGGCCGGACGGAATGCCGATGACCGTTCTCGCGCTTGAATTCCCGCTCGGGTTGGTCATGACCGGCGTGTGGCTGGCGCTTGCCTGGATGATCTCCACGATTTCGAAGACCGGCTCGACTGCCGCATTTTGCCTGTATCTGGCCATGCGCATCGAGAGCGCCGCCATCCTCATGCACGACGGAGGCCGGATGTCCCTGCCGGAGATGGCAATCAGCGGCTTGCTGATTCTGACGCTCGCCAATTCCGTACGTGGTGCCACTGCGTATCGGAGGCTGGCTTTCGCGTGTCAACCCGGCCGCGGCCAGTCGCGTCTGTAATTACGAGCGACAACCTGGCCGCGCAAGCGGTCAATCAGCGACCCCGGAGGGTTTTATGACCAGGAAATTCGTGTATCCAATCGTACTTGCGGCGACCGCTACCGGATTTCTCGCCGCTACTGCCTTTGCTTACGGAGGCCATTGGCATCATCGCTTTTCCGCCGCGGGCCTGTGCCTGAGCGTGATGTCCCCAACTCAGCGGGCCGATCTTCTGCCGTCTTTGGGCAGCTCTTGGGCAGAGCTGAAGACCGATCGTCAAAACGTGCATTCAGCCAAAGCCGCAATCACGCATGACATTCTTTATCGGACCAGCGTGGCTTCGGACGAAGCCAATCTGACGCAGGCCGAGAGCAGACTTCAGTCGGATAGGGATAACCTTGCCGCCCAGGTTTGCAAAAACGTCAAAAACATCACCGCAGTTCAGACCCTGTTTGGCCAGCTACAGGGCCTGCATCAGCAGCAGCAAAGCTTGCATCAGGCGGCGCACGGCGATTTCAAGTCGGCCCGCAGCGCCCAGTAATCGCCATGGCAGCGGTCCCGAGGCTGCCCATTCGAATAGCAATTAGGTAGAAGTCCATCACAGATAGCGCCGGCTCTCGGGTCAGAGCGAGGGCCGGCGCAGCGCCCAGGGGGAGCCAGCTCCAACCGCTAGCGGCGAAAAAGGCCCCACCGTTGCGCTACGGTGAGGCGACCGCATATACGTGAAATAGTTCGCCGGGGCATAAGACGGTAATCCTGGCCGAGATTTCTGATGCCTTTGGCTTAGGCCGGAAGGTGACCAATGGCCGGATTGGCAGGTCAGCTCAAGGAGAGGAGCGCCAGGGCGGAGCTTCTATTGGCCGTATTCCTGGCTGTGCTGCTATTCCCAGCGCTTTGCCACGCACGATGGAAGCACGCGATTATCGACAAGGGAACATTCCTGGCCGTGGCGGTTGGCAACGATGGCGTCTCGCATTATCTGTACGAATCGGAGAGCAGGGCGATAACCCATCTTGCGATCGACCCGGAAGGCAAACGTCTCGCCAGCGAGGCGATTATTGGACTCGCTTTGGGTGTAGGTAACGGCCAAATTGCGGTCGATTCGCACAACCATCTCCACGTAGTTCTGTCGGATTCCAGGCTTGGCCTGCAATATGGCTTTTACGATGGCACTACGTGGAATGTTCAGGACATTCCCAATTCGCCGCCATGCGTGGGCGCGTACCTCGCAGTCGACGATTCCGACCAGCCGCATGTAGCGTCGTTCTGTGACTATCAGTCGCCGGCCATTGCTGGGGTCTACCACCTGGCTCTCAACGGTTCGACTTGGTCCTATGAGTTGGTCGCCCCGGAGCCTGTTTTCCCGCCGGGTGTTGGCGCGCTTGCAGCCGCCGGAATTTTCGTGACGTCTGACGGCACGGTCCACATCGGTTACACGATGGAACCCGCCGCTCTGTGCGAGGCCGTGAAGAGGTCAGGCTCGTGGACGGAGAACTGCGGCTGTGCTGACGTTCATGCAGATTTCCTCAGGCTAGTCGGGCTAGTGCCGATGGCGCTCGATTCGGCGGCCCGTCCGCACTTCGTTTATGACGCCATCGCGAACGGGCTCTCCGCCGGCCTCGACTATTGCTACTTCGACGGCACCAACTGGAACACCCAGACCATCTCGACCATCGCCTTCGATGGTGCTCTTGCGATCGATTCCTTCGACGTGGCGAAGGTCGTTCTGCTGGAGCCGAGCAAGCCGAAGAGCATGACCGGAGGGCCGACGCTTGCGGTGTATGGGAAGCTTCAGGGTACGACCTGGCAGTTCCAGACGATCGCTCGTGCGCCTTCACTCGAGCTCGTAGGGATGTCCTTGGACCCGCTCGGCCTGCCGCACGCGGGTGCCACAGCCCCGACCTTTCCCAACACGTTTGCGGTCTATGCTTTCCTCGCCGAGCCCGACCTGACCGCTACCTGGCAAAGCATCGAAACCGCGACCAACCGCCGCGGCGCGCTCATCGTTACGGGCAACCTGGACGTGGTCAACCAGGGAACGGCGGCCGGCAGCGGCTTTACCGTTAAGTTCTATCTCTCGGACAGCGCAGTTCTCGGTTCCGACGCGACTTTTCTCGGGCAAAAGAGCGTAAGCCTCGGTGTCGGCGCCAAGACCACGCTGAAGTTCACGTTCAAGCCGTCCGGTGCGGTCAGCGGCAAGTATCTGATCGCGAATATCACCTCGCGCAATCCGCAGAACGAAGCCAACACTGCGAACAACACCGCCGCCGGGCAGATCCCGTGAGCCGCTCCGCCGCAAAGCGTCGTGGCCGATAAGCGGCGGATACCCTTACTTAAGGCTGGCCGTTCGTCGACGCTCGGGGCAGGGACGGGCGGCGTCAGGCCGCGGAGCCGTGCAGCTCTTTGCTCCCAGCGTGAGCCTGTCCCGGGCGCCGAGTGAGCCTCGGCAAAGCGAACTTATTGACCCGGATCACGCGCTGAGTCCCGCAAGGTGTCACCGGATTCGGCCGGGGCGCTGCCATTGCCATTGGCGGCACCGTTGGCAGAGGTTGCCTGCTCCCGGCCGGGCTTTTGAGGCCTTTCGTACAGTCCGACGTAGCGCGCGATCATCAGATACTTCTTGAACATCCGGTTGGTTTCTTCCTCGTGCTCGCTGACCGTCGTGCGATCAACCGGGTTAAAGAAGCAGGTCGGGTCCGCTGCGAGGTAATCGCCGGTGTGATAGTAGGCCATCGCGCGGCATCCGCCGCAGGTGTACTGGTAGCGGCAGTGGCTGCATTTGCCCTTGAGCTTGGACCGATCGAGCAGGTCCGCGAAGAGCGGGCTTTCGTGCACCAGGACGTCGAGGGGCTTTTCGCGCACGTTGCCACCCTTGAGCGAATCGAGCAGCACGGGGCACACCGAGACGTCACCCTCGGCGTTGACCGTGAGCCACGTTCCGACCCAGCATCCGATTGGCGGATTATGCGGGACAGTGCCGTTGCGTATGCCGCCGGAGACCTCGGCGTGCAGCTCGGGCGAGAGGAAAAAGGGCGTGAAGCTCACATAGCCGTTGACATGGCGGCGCAGCGAAGAATGGAAGCACTCCTGCAGCTCGACGCGGTCGAAGGCGTACTGGTGGAAACTCGCCCGCCCCGAACCGCGTCCGGCGAAGGGTGAGCGGTTGTACGAGATGCGCCGGGCAACGAGGTATTCGACCGTGCGCTCGAAACTTTTCGTGTTGCGCTTGGAAATCGTGATTATAACGTGCCGGTCGATCTTGAGCTCATCGCAGAGCTTGAGCACCTCGAGCGTGCGATCCGGCACCACCTTGCGGCTCTCGGTGTTCTCTTCCTCGATAGAGTCGAGTCCTACGGCGATCGTCAACTGGCCGCCGGTCGCTTCCTTTAAGGATACGAGGCGCTCTCGGGTAAGAAGCTCGCAGTTGCTGAGGACCTTGGCTTGGTAGCCAAGTTCCCGGCCCAGTTCGAGCAACTGCATGGCGTCCTTACGCAGCAGGAACTCGCCGCCGCTCCATCCCACCGCCTTGACCCCGAGCCGCCTGGCGGGTGCGAGCACCAGGTCGCGAATCTCGTCGAACTTGAGTTCGCGGCTCCGCATCGCCTTTACCCAGGCAGAATCGTTGCTTCCCGTCATGCATCCTGGG
>JAJYVB010000005.1 GCA_021792265.1 Deltaproteobacteria bacterium
CGGTCGTGCGATACGCCGGCAGTCAGTGGATTTACCAGGAAGCCGGCAGCGGCCGTTTCGTCCGGCGTGAGATTGTGCCGGCTGAGTCAACCGCCGAGGGCTACTTCGTAACGCAAGGGGTTGCTCCGCCGATGCGCGTAATTGTCAGCGGCGCGCAGGCCCTGCTCTCCGAGGAGCTTAAGTCGCAGATTCGGCCTGCGGACTAACAGGGTGTTGAGAACCTTCGGATGCTCAGGGCGATCGTCGCTTTCTCACTGCGTTTTCGCGGCATCGTAATCGCGCTGGCCTGCCTGGCGTGCGGATACGGGATCTATTCCGCGCTTCACGCAAAGCTGGGTGTCTTTCCTGAATTTGCGCCGCCGCAGGTGGTGATTCAAACCGAAGCCGCGGGGCTCGCATCCGAGCAGGTCGAGACGCTCGTAACCCAGCCGATCGAAAACGTCCTGCTGGGCATGAACGATGTCGCGAGTATCCGGTCGCAGTCGATCCAGGGACTCTCGGTGATTACTGTCATCTTTCGCGAGGGCACCGGCATCTTTCGCGACCGCCAGCTCGTCAGCGAGCGGTTGCTGGTCGTAGCCGGCGAAATGCCGATCGGGGTCTCGGCGCCGGTGATGGCCCCGCTCACCTCGGCTACCAGCGTTTTTCTCACGGTTGGCCTGCGGTCACGCAAGCTCAAGCCGATGGATCTGTGGAGCTTCGCTTACTGGACCATGCGCCCGCGTCTGCTCGCCGTTCCGGGCGTCGCGAAGATCGCCATTTACGGCGGCGGTGTTCGGCAGCTTCAGATTCAGGTAAAACCGCGGCGGCTGCTGGCCTACGGACTGAGTATCAGCCAGGTTCTGGCGGCGGCGCGGCGCTCGACCGGGGTCGAAGGCGCCGGGTTTGTCGAGAACGCCAACCAGCGCATCGTAATCCGCACCGAGGGGCAGTCGATAACGCCTGCGCAACTCGGCACGGCAGTCCTGGCTTCGGCAGACGGGACCAGCGTGCGCCTGCGCGATGTCGCGCAGGTTCGATGGGCCCCGCAACCGCTTATCGGCGATGCCGCGATGCTTGGCAAGGCAGGCGTTATCCTGGTTCTGTCGAGCCAGTACGGCGCCAACACGCTCGAGGTGACGCAGAGCGTCGAGAGTGCGCTGCACGATCTAGCGCCTGCTCTCAAGGCCGAGGACGTGACTTTGTATCCGCACCTCTTCCGCGCCGCGGACTTCATCCAAACTTCCGTGTCGGACATACGATCGTCCTTGTTGCTCGGCGGGGCGCTGGTGGCGATCGTGCTGACGCTGTTCCTTTACAATCTGCGTACCGCCTTCATATCGCTTACCGCGATTCCGCTTTCGCTTCTGATCGCGGTCATTGCGCTGAATCAGACGGGAGCCGCCCTTAACACGATTACGCTCGGCGGTCTTGCGATCGCGATCGGCGAGGTGGTCGACGACGCGATCATCGACGTTGAAAACATTTTTCGGCGCCTGCGCGAGAATCGGGCCGCCACCAATCCCCGCCCGGTTTTCAACGTGCTCCTCGACGCCTCGCTGGAGGTGCGCAGCGCCGTGGTCTACGCCACCTTTGTTGTGGCGCTGGTGTTCTTCCCGGTGCTGAGCATGAGCGGCGTGCAGGGAAAAATTTTCGCGCCGTTGGGAGGCGCATATATCCTCGCGATCCTAGCCTCGCTGGGCGTGGCGCTCACGCTGACTCCGGCGCTGTGCGCGGTGATGCTGCCGGGGTCCGCGCCCGAGCCTGAGACACGCTTCGTACAACGGCTCAAGCAGGTGCATCGGCGCTGGCTCGAAGCGTCGTTTGATCGGCCGTACGTCCTGGCCGTCGCTGTTGGCGGGCTTTGCCTGTTAGCTGCAGCAACGCTGCCGTTTTTCGGGGGAAGTTTCCTGCCCGAGCTTCAGGAGGAGAGCTTCATCGTCCACATGGCGGGAATTCCTGGCACCTCGATCCGGGAGTCGATGCGCATGGGCCGCGCGGTCGCCGCGGCGCTGCTGCGCGATCCCGACGTCAAAAGCATCGCGCAGCGAGCTGGACGATCGGTCCTGGGGGACGACACGCTCGGGCCGCAGGAAAGCGAGTTCGACGTGACGGTGAAGCCCCGCCATGGCGAGGACGTTGACGCGGCGCAGGAAGAGATTCGCCGGATTCTCAGCCGGTTCCCGGGCTATGACTTCGGTCTGAATTCATTTCTCACCGAGCGTATCGAAGAGACGCTCTCCGGCCATACCGCGGACGTGGTCGTAAGCATCTTCGGGCACGATCTCGATGCGCTTGATCGCGCTGGAAATCAGGTTGCGGATGTCCTGCGCGGCATTCGGGGAGGCGTTGACGTTCGCGTCCTGGCGCCCGGCGGAATGCCCGAGATGGTGGCGCGCCTGAGGCCCAGCCGGTTGCTCCAGTTCGGCTTCATGCCGCTCGATGTGCTTTCGGCGATCCGCACTGCTTACCAGGGAACCGTCGTTGCTCACACCTATGATGGGAATCGCGTCTTTGGCGTTTCGGTGATTCTCGACCCCGGGGACCGGCTCGACCCGGAGGGCTTGGGCGGATTGCTGCTGCGCAACGGCGAAGGCAGCCTGGTGCCTTTGCGCGAGCTTGCTGCTATTTCGCTGCAAACGGGCCGCTACACGGTGCTGCATGACGGCGGCCGCCGCGTGCAGATTGTGACCTGCAACGTGACGGGGCGCGCACTCGACTCGTTCGTCGCGCAAGCACAGCGCGAGGTGGCGGCAATTCACCTGCCGGGCGGCACCTATGTGCAGTTCAGCGGCGCAGCTCAGGCGCGGGCAAGCGCGATCAGCCAAATCCTCCTCAACTCGATCATCGCGGCCGCCCTGATTTTCGTTTTGCTCTACCTGGCTTTCGGAAATCTCAGGAATTTGTCCCTGGTGCTGATCAACGTGCCTTTCGCGCTGGTCGGCGGCGTGCTGGCGGCATGGTTGGCGGGCGGTTATCTTTCGCTCGGATCGATCGTCGGCTTCGTGACGCTCTTCGGCATCACCATGCGCAACTCGATCATGATGATCTCCCATTTCGAGCATCTGGTCGCGAATGACGGGATGAAATGGGTGCGCGAAACGGCACTGCGGGGGGCGTCCGAACGGCTGCTTCCTATCCTGATGACGGCCACCGTGACCGCGCTCGGCGTGCTGCCGCTCGCGCTGGGCAGCGATACGCCGGGGCGCGAGATTGAGGGACCGATGGCGATCATCATCCTGGGCGGCCTGTTGACCTCGACCGTGCTCAACCTGCTGGTTCTTCCAAGTCTCGCTCTTCGCTACGGCAAATTCGAAGGAGCGCGACCGGCAGTATGACCGTCCTCCAGTTCAGCCGAGTACTAATTTCTCCGCCCGCTGCGCGGCCTTTTTAGTAGTCGAACTTGCCAGGCTTCTCCTGAGGAGGCCCAAGTCAGATAGAGCCGCTCTACGGTTTCGGCAAGCGCGCGTTTCGTGAAGAGCCGAGGGCGCGGCTGTTTCAGCGCAACTATCTGGCTCCGGCCTAGCCTTGTAAAATAGTTTTCGATGTTGGTCGAGACGCTCAAGCAGGCTCGCCGGATAGTCATCGCGGTGATTGGCTTCACCGTGATAGCGATTGGCGTTGCGATGATCGTTACGCCGGGTCCTGGATGGTTGGTGATCTTCCTTGGTCTCAGCATTCTTGCCGCCGAGTTTGTGTGGGCCCGCCGGCTGCTGCGGCGCCTTAAGCGCACCGGCGTGGGAATCGGCCGCACGCTGTTCGGGCGCACGCCGCGCAGAGCGGCGCCGCCAAGAGGCGACAGTGCTGACGCGCGGGCTGGTGCGAACCGAAGCCGGACGTTTTGAGCGAAGCAAGCAACAACTGTGTCTAGGGACCGCAAGACGTAACGCCATAAGCCCGTAGGCGCTGACGTGTGTGGCGCTGGCATAGGCAGGGCGTACCGCGGACAGCGACTCCGTTTTGAGCCGGGTAGCGGCCCAAGCGGAGCGATTGGCATCGTCGGCGCGCATGCTGACAGAGGCACTTTCTGCCAGGCGCGTGATTGTCTCTTCATTGCAGGGCTGTCGCGACGGCATAGTTGTAGCGTGATGTCGCTCAAGTGGCCTGCCTTCGGAAGACTGCGCGAAGTAGCAGTTTCAGGCTTTGACCGAGGCCAGTCGATCCGAGGGATTTTGCTTTCGGCGCTGACGGCAGTTTTGTGCGGCGTTTGGGTGCGCGCCGTAAGCGCCGAACAAAAATCGCCGCCTGACAATGTTGTAGTTTCGGTCGATGCCGCGTCCGAAGCAGCCCGCCACATCCGGCTCGCGACGGTACGCAGAACGAAGACCACCGGTAGAATCGCGGCCACGGCGACCGTGGAGCCGAATGCGGATGCGGTGGCTCAGATAACGACCCGGATCCCCGCCCGCGTGGTCAAACTGATCGCTTCGCCTGGCGAGGCCGTCAAGCCGGGACAGCCGCTTGCCATCCTAAGCAGTATCGAGCTGGGCGATGCCAAGGCCGAGTATCTCAAAACCCGGTCACTCGAGACCATCACCGCCCAGAATCTTAAGCGTGAGCAAGCTCTCTACACCAAGCAGATCAGTGCGCTCAAAGATGTCCTCGCGGCAAAAGCTGCTCACGACACTGCGCTGGCCCAGTATGAGGCGGCGCGGGACAAGCTGACCCTGCTGATACCTGCCCAGGATCTCGCTCATCTCAAGTGGTCCGGCAACGCCAGCCCGCTTTCCGAGTTCCCGTTGACTTCGCCGATTGCCGGCACGTTGGTCAGACGCGATCTGGTGCTTGGCGAGGCGGTCAACGGCAATCGCCCCCTGATGACGGTAATCGATCTGGACACGGTATGGATCAACACCAGCGTTTACGAATCCGATCTGGCCGCGGTCAAAATCGGCGACCGAGCTACGGTCCGGGCGGTGGCATACCCGGATCGCAGCTTCGAGGGGCGTGTTTCTTATATTGGCGACGAGGTTGACCGCCGCACACGCACCGTACTAGCGCGGATTGAGGTTCCCAACCGGGACCATCTGCTCAAACCCGGAATGTTCGCCCATACCTTGATTGAAGGCAGCGGCGGTTCGCGTGATGAGTTGGTAGCGCCCGAATCGGCCGTCTTCGACTATCAGGGGGAAAAGATCGTGTTCGTCGCGGCCGGCCTTAATCGCTACGAGGCGCGTTCGGTCGATACCGGCGGCGAAACGGTAAACGGAGTGGAAATCCTGGCCGGGCTCCGCGATGGCGAGGAGGTGGTGGCGAGCGGCGGCCTGGCGCTGAAGGGGCTGCTCATGAACCGGCGTACCAAATAGCCATGTCGCAGCGAATCTTCGAGGCGGCTCTCGAAAACCGCCTGATGACAATCCTCTTGTTCATCGTGTTTATCGCGATCGGCGTACGCGCCATGGCGCTGCTGCCGATCGACGCTTCGCCCGACGTTACGCCCAACGTGGTTACGGTTGTGACTAATGCGTCCGGCCTGGGCGCCCGCGAAGTCGAGAAACTGATAACGTTTCCGATAGAGATCTCGATGCGCGGGTTGCCGGGCATCAGGGAGATCCGCTCGATTTCGCGATTCGGCCTTTCGGCCGTCTCGGTCTATTTCGAAGACGGCCTCGACATTTACTTCGTTCGCCGGCTGGTGATGGAGCGTCTGCCACAGGCCTCTGCGATGATCCCGCCCGGTTACGGACCGCCCGAGATGACGCCGGTATCGACCACGCTTGGCGAAATCTACCAGTTCGAAGTCGTGGACCCCCGGCGTTCGCTGATGGACCTCCGCTCGATTCTCGATTGGCAGATTGCGCCGCGCCTTAAGGAAGTGCCGGGTGTGGTCGAAGTCAACAGCTACGGCGGTGAACTGCGAACTTATCAAGTCGAGCTCCGGCCCGACGCGCTGGTCGCCTACGGGATTTCGCTGAAGGACGTCTTTCATGCGCTGGAGCGCAACAACGCCAGCGCCGGAGGCGGCTATATCGTGCGCAGCGGCGAGCAGGAAGTAATACGCGGCTCCGGGCTGATACACAGCCTGAGCGACGTCGGGGATATCGTGGTGGGCAGCCGCAAGGGTGTTCCGATTTACATCCGCAATCTCGGCAAGGCGGCGTTCGCGCCGATGCTGCGCCAGGGTGCGGTCACCCGCGACGGCAAAGGCGAGACCGTCGCGGGCGTGGTGATGCTGCTGATAGGACAGAACTCGCGCACGGTTGTCGATCGGGTCAAGGCCAAGATGGCCGAGATAGCGCCGAGCCTTCCGCCGGGCGTCAAAATCGTTCCCTATTACGACCGCACCGACCTCGTGCGGCGTACAATCAATACCGTCGCCCATAATCTCATCGAGGGAGCGCTGCTCGTGACGGTGTTGCTATTCCTGTTCTTGGGCGACATCCGCGCCAGCCTGATCGTCGCTGCCGTAATTCCACTCTCGATGCTCGCGGCGTTCGTTGGGATGAACGCGATGGGCGTCTCGGGCAATTTGATGAGCCTCGGCGCGATCGACTTCGGGCTGATCGTTGACGGCTCGGTGGTAATGATGGAGAACATTTTCCGCCGTCTGACGCACGACGAACACCCGGACCGTCCGATGGCGCGCAAGGTGTTCGACGCCGGACGCGAGGTCTTGCGGCCGATCGTCTTTGCGATCGGCATCATCATTATTGTTTACCTGCCGATTCTCACCTTCCAGGAAGTCGAGGGGAAGATGTTCCGGCCGATGGCGCTGACGGTCGTCTTCGCGCTAAGCGGCTCGCTCGTCTGCGCACTAACGCTGGTGCCAGTACTCGCCTCGCTGATTCTCACGCCTGGCGCGCACAAGGAGCCATGGCTCGGGCGGATTTGCGACCGTCTGCACGAACGCGCCGCACGATGGACCAGGCGCTGGCCGCGGCTGTTGGTTCTAGCCACGGTCATCCTGCTGATTGCGAGCTTCGCGGCTGCACCGTTTCTCGGCACTGAATTCATTCCGACCCTCGACGAGGGCACGATCAACCTCGACGCGATGGAGCCGCCGAGCATCTCGCTCGAAAAAGCGATAGCCAATGCAACCGCAGCGGAACGGGCAATGCTTGAGATTCCGGAGGTTACCCATGTTGTCAGCCGCATCGGCCGTCCCGAGATCGCAACCGACACGATCGGTCCGGACGAGTCCGACGTCTACGTCTTCCTCAAGCCGCGCAGCCAGTGGACCGTGCGCAGCAAGGAGCGGCTAATCGAGGAGATCCAGCGCAAGCTCAATCAGCGCGTTCCCGAAATGAGTTTCGGTTTCTCGCAACCGATCGAGTCGCGCGTCAATGACATGATTGCAGGCGTCAAGGGCGACGCCGCCATCCATCTCTACGGCACCGACCTGAACGAGATGCTCAAACTGGGCAGGCGAATCCTCGAAGTGACCTCTTCGCTGCCGGGCGCCGCCGATCTCAAGATGATTCCGCGCACCGGCCTGCCGTCGATAAACGTCGCCGTCGATCGTGCCGCCGTCGCACGCTACGGCATCAACACCTCCGACGTGCTTGACGCGGTCGAATCAATCGGCGGCAAGACCGTGGGCCAGGTGGTAGAGGGGCAGGCTCGCTACCCGTTGCAGGTGCGATTTGACCGCTCATCCCGCTCCACGCTCGACGAATTAAAGGACATCAAAGTTGCCGCCCCCGAGGGAGCACTGATTCCTCTCGCGCAGCTCGCCCGGTTCGATGTCAGCGAGGGGCCGGTTTCGATCTGGCGGCAAAATCTTACTCGCCGGATCACGGTGGCCGCCAACGTTCGCGGCACCGACCTGGGCAGCTTTGTCTCCGCAGCGAAGGCCGCCATCGCAAAAGAGATCAAGCTGCCGCACGGCTACTGGCTCGAATGGGGAGGCCAGTATGAAAACCTGCAGCGCGCCTCGCGCCGCCTGCTCGTCCTGGTGCCTGCCTCCCTGCTGCTCATCCTCGTGCTGCTCTACAACACGTTCAGCTCGATGCAGATTGCGCTGCTGATCTTCGGCAACGTGCTGCTCGCAGCTTCGGGAGGAATACTGGCTTTGATGGCGCGCGGGCTCACCTTCTCGATTACGGCTGGCGTCGGCTTCATTACGCTGTTCGGAGTCTCGGTGCTAAACGGCGTCGTCCTGGTTTCAGAGATCAACCGCCAGCGTCTGCTTGCTTGCCCAGTCGCGGAGGCCGTCGAAATTGGCTCGCGCGAGCGGCTGCGGCCGATCCTTATGGCGTCGCTGGTTGCCCTGTTCGGGTTCATCCCGATGGCGGTATCCCGCAGCGCCGGAGCCGAGGTGCAGCGTCCGCTGGCCACGGTTGTTATTGGGGGGCTTGTAACCTCGACGGCTTTTACGCTCTACGTTTTGCCGGTCATCTACCGCTGGATGATGCGCGATGAGCCGCCGGGCGGGAACCCGGCTGGCGAATCACACCCGGCGTCTTGAGCCTGCCACTGTCGGCGGTGGCCCTTGGACCGAGGAGCGCAAGAAATGGCTTCGGAGAAGACTGGATCAAGAAGGCCTTTAAGCGGTTCATCTATCATGCTCGGGAATCGGCTCGGGGCGCTCGCCGCTCTTTGTGCGATCCTGATGGCGCAGATGCTCGCACCGCCTATGGCTGCGGCTGAGACGTTGACCGTGGAGCAGGCTGTGGCGATTGCTCTGCGGCGCAATCCGGACCTTCTGGCTGCACGGCAAGAGCTCGAGATAGCGCGAGCGCTAGTCGTCAAGGCCCACTACCTAAACCAGTTCAATCCGCAGGTGGAGGCTGGCGCTTCGCAAGCGCATTTTCAATTCTCACCCGGCGGTAATGAAGCCCAGCCAGCAGCTTCGGTCTCTCTGGAGCTGGAGGTCGCCGGACAACGGGGCAAGCGGATCGAAGAAGCGGATCAGAACCTCGCCAGGGCCAGAGCCAACGTGGCGGACGCCGAACGCCGGACTAAGGCACGCGCCCAATACGCATTCTATCAGGCGGTTTACTTGCGGCAGCGCCTGGAGCTGATGCAACAGATTGAAGATCTCAACCTGCGCCTGCGCGACGCCTCGATGGTGCGATTTCACAGTGGCGAAACTCCCAAACTGGAAGCCAACCTGGCGGCCGTGCGCTACGACCAGTCACGCAGAACGACGCTCCTGGCGCGCCGCGATTACGAAAACGGCCTGCGCGCCGTACAACAAATCCTTGGAATGCTGCCCAGAGGCGCAATCGAACTTTCGGGCTCGCTCTCACACCACGCGCCGGAAGTGGAACCGAAGCTGGCTTTGCAGCTCGCGATGGCAAACCGGCCCGACCTGCGAGCTCATGACTATGAGATCAAGCGTATTACAGCCGACATTGCGCTGACGCGGCGCCTCATCATCCCCAACCCAATCATCACCGGTTTTGCCGAACGGACCGCCGACGCGCCCGGCCAATTCATCCGCGTGCTCGGCGGATCGGTCGGCTTCTCGATTCCGCTCTTTGACCACAAGCAGGCGGAATTGACGGCCTTGCACGGCCAGCTGAGACGCGCGTCGTACGAGCGGACGGCTGTGCGGCTCACTATCGAACAACAGGTGCGCGACGCCTTAGCCGCCTATGACTCCGCCCGCGAAGTAGTCCAACTGTTCGAGAGCGACGCCGTCGGGCGCATACGGGAGAGCTTCGGACTGATCGAGGGATCTTACAGTGCCGGCAAGACCGGCCTCATCGAGCTTATTGTGGCTGAGAACGATCTCGTCGCCACCGATTCGTCCTACCTCGATGCTCTCTGGGACTGCGAGGCTGCCCGCATCGGTGTCGAAACGGCGGTCGGCAGAGACTTCCAGGCGCTCGTCAAGCCATAACACAAACTTCGTTGGCGATTTCGGTGCGCTCGAGAACCAGGAATTCGCGCACATGACTGGCTAGGAGCCGCCACGGACCGTCGTTTCTTGGAAACGACGGTCCCGTAACGCCGGTCCACCTTGCGGGAAGGCTTGCACCCGGAGGCGGCTCTGCCGTGCTTCCCTTAACGGTGCGCGCGTCTATAATTTAGCATTAAATCCCATAACGCTGCGGTCCGCAGGGGTGAGTCTCAGGCTAGGAGGGTTGAAACATGCCAACCAAAGTTTCGGCGGTCCTAGAGCGTAAGGGCCATCGCGTGGTCACGGTCGCGCCTCACCAAACCGTCGCGTCAGTCGCCAAGGCGCTTACTCATAATCGGATCGGAGCCGCGCCGGTGGTGGACGAACAGGGCGGGCTAATCGGGATAATCTCCGAGCGCGACATTATCCGCGGGATATCGGAACGCGGCGAAGAGGCGCTGGCAGTGCCGGTCGAGCAATTGATGACGCGCGAGGTCATGACCTGCTCGCCTGCGGACCCGATTGTCGAGATCATGCAAGTAATGACGGTTCAGCGAATCCGCCACCTGCCCGTCGTCGAAAACCAGGCCCTGCATGGGATTATCAGCATCGGCGACGTCGTAAAGCAGCGCATAGAGGAAGCGCAGTTCGAACTCGAAGCGCTGCGCAACTACATTTGCTCATCATAGGCGCGGGCGCCGCGTTTGTGGGCGCTGGCCTGCGTTCCAGAAGCACACGCACCTTGAGGTAAAGTCCGTCGCGGCCGAACCGGCGCCACTGAAGCAGTATCAGAGAGTAATCACGCTGCGGCATAGGCCGCAGGTGACGCTTGATCGCTTTCGCAGTGAATTTTTTTCGTGCGCTGCGGAACCGTAATCGGCAGCGGTTGCCACTTTCGAACCGCAAAACTTTTGCCAGCGTTTGCTAGGAGATCGAGTTTCTGATAAATCTCCGTATGCTCCGCTTTTTCGATGCGTCGTTGTCGAGGTTAAGTGGGGGGTAGGCACGTAGGACAGCATCGAACTTCGAATATCTTCTTTCTTCTCTGTTCCCGGCCTGCGATTTTGTAAAGCCGGCGCTCGAGCGCCGATTCGTCGTACGCTCGACCTGCATTCGTGTGCACGCCGGCTGCTGGCGTCGTGGTTGCCTGATGTGTTCTCAAGGGGGGAAAAATGCGGAGCTCATCATTATGGCCCGTAGTTGTCCGCTTTGCGGTATCGCTGTCGCTTTTGACGATCATCATTTCGTCAAATAGCGCTTATGCCGGGAAAGTGGCGGCGGTGAGGATAACGTCGCCATCAAACGGTGCTGTTGTCTCCGGGAGCGTTACCGTCTCAGTTGTTAACGGTCCCAGCACCTTGTGGTCGGACGTTTATATCGACGGCGCCATCTGGAAGGCGACTCCGCCGTCTTCGTGGACGTGGGATTCGGCCACGGTCTCAAACGGAAGCCATACGATTTCGGCCGCGGCTTTCAGTTCCTCAGACAAACTGCTCGGTAGAGCGTCAGTGACAGTTACGGTCGCCAACCAGGCCGCTATAGCGACTCCGACCGCAACTCCAACTCGAACTCCAACGCCGGCGCCGACTGCGACGCCCGTGCCAGGTGGCACTGCCTATTACGTTGATCCGGCGGGGGACGATTCCAATTCCGGCACCAGTCCCACGAGCCCATGGCGCACGGTTGCGCGAGTCAATTCCGCCAACCTGCAGCCCGGAGACATCGTCTACTTCAAGACGGGCGGCCTGTGGCGCGAGACACTGAAGCCGGCTGCCGGCGGCGTTGCCGGCGCTCCGATCACATTCGCCGGGTATGGGACCGGCCCCAGGCCGATCATCAGCGGCAGCGACCTGGTCTCGGGATGGCAGTTTTACAACGGTGCGATCTATGTCGCTCCGCTCGCCATACAGGCCTACAACGTGTTTGTCGACGGGGGGCCGGGATGGGGGTTAACCGCCGCAGGTTCACTTGGCGCAGTGACGCCCGGAAGCTTCTATTGGGAAAGTGGTAGCCTATACGTGGAACTGGCGGACAAGTCCGACCCGGGCGGGCATACGGTCGAGGCTGCCACTCGCGTCTACGGCTACGAAACCGACACGGGGAGCTGTTCCGCTTCGAGCTACATCAAGATTGACGGCCTTCAGTTCGAACGCACCGGCGGCTACGGAATTTACTTTCACTGCTATGCCGGGCCGCCTTACCTAACCGGCATCGTGATCGACAACAACGTTGTGACCCAGACCGGCACCGGGCAGGTGGACCAGGGGCAGTACTACAACGGAATTATGATTCTGAATGAGCCTTATTCGAGCGCGAACAACAGCGCGGCGCCCCAGGTCCTGAACAACATGGTTTCCTTCGCCGGCGGTCACGGCAACGACATCAATGTCCAGGGCTCCGACGATGCGTACATCGCGGGCAACAACGTATCCGAGTGGAACCATAATGGGATCGACGTCAAGGATTCGATCGGCGTAGTGGAGCAGAAAAATGCTTCACACGATCAGCCAAATAGGGGTGCGGCGTTCTATTGCGAGGCTCAATACAAGCCGGGCGGCTCGGCGGTCAAGTTCGAGCAGAACATCGCCTACAATGTTTCCAATGGGATTCAGGTTTCAGTAGATTGTGCTGGTACTGTCTATAACAGTTCGATCTATAATTCGGGCGTTGGAATCTATTTTGGACCGAGCGCACTCACGCTGACGGCGGAGAACAATGCCATGAACCAGACTCTGCGCGCCCTGAGGAGCGACGGAAGCGGTACCATCAGCCTCGAGAATTACAACGACTTCGGTGTTAGCCCGCTTTTTCAGATCGGGAGCACCGTCTATACCTTCGCTCAATGGCTCGGACTCGGCGGGCACGGCAAAGATCTGGCACTCGACCCGCTCTGGGTAGATCCGGCGGCCGCCAACTTCAACCTTCAGTCGGCCTCACCCTGCATCAACGCGGGCACATATGTCGGTCTTCCATACAACGGGTCCGCGCCGGATATGGGCGCGATCGAGTCTCCCTACTGACACATACATCCAGACGAGAGCGAACGCGGCCTGGCCGGCCACGTTCACTCGCGCTCGGATTGGACTGATGGTGTCGGACGCGGATAGGCAGCGCCGCGCGCTTCGCCTGTTACCCCTCCTCGAGGGCGCGCAACTGGGGCGGTTCTCCTTCGAGCCCCAGTTCCTTCCAGCGCCGGCACACCGCCTCGTAAGTCGCGCGCCGCACTTTGGTGCGCGGCGAAAACTCCTTGATGAAGCGATAATCCTTGCAGGCGTTGATTAGCGCGTTGGACCCGAAGGGACGCTTTTCCGGTGGGTTCTGCGAGGGATCGAGGTAGGTGGACCAGGTGTCACGCAGTAAATCGATGTCGGTTGCCGGATGGCATCGGGTCGCGAGCGCCCACAGCACCTGGTTGATGTCGATGGGGTCGACGTCTTCGTCCACCGCGATAATCCACTTCGAGAAATAGGCGCCGGCGGGGCATTGGGCGGCCAGGGCGAGAACCTGCTTGGCGTGGCCCGCGTAGCGCTGCTCGATCGATATCACGGTAATCCCGAAACCGCCGGAGGCTGCTGGATGGCAGTAGATTCCTTTGATGCCGGGGATGCCCAGGCGTTCCAGATCGTTCCAGATACGCCCCGAACGGGCCACAGAAAAAAACATCGCCTGTTCATTAGCGGGATAATCCGCCATCAGAGCGTGCGTCAGGATGGGGTTGTCGCGGTAATGGACCGCCTTCACCTGCATCAGGAAGGCGGGACCGGGAGGCCTGCCGTAGTAGCCGGTGAACTCGCCGAAGGGACCCTCGGTTCTCTCGGAGCCGGGCGGAATCAGCCCCTCCATTACGATCTCGGCCCGCGCCGGGTAGGGCAGGCTGGTCGCCGTCCCCTGAACCAGTTCGACCGGCCGCCCAGCCAGTCCGCCGGCATAGTCGAGCTCGGATTGGGTTTTGGGAAAAGTCTGCGAGGCGACCAGGAACAGGGCCGGGTCGATACCCCAGCAGGCGATCACTTCGCACGGCTTGCCCATGCTCCAGTACCGCTCGATATGCAGCCTGGCGTCTTTGCCGGGCGACAGGTATAGGCCGACCTCGTTCCTGCTCTGCACCATCTGGCGGTACGTGCCGACGTTGAGCCAGCCGCCGTCCGGGTCGCGGGTGATCGTCGCGTCGCAGGTGCCGATGTACTCGCCGCCGTCGTGCGGCCAGTGGCGAGCGGCGGGAAAGATGGTCACGTCGATGTCGCCGCCGCGCATATGATGGGCGTTGACGGGAGCGTCCTTCGGATCGACTATCACCGGCGCTATTCGCTTTCCCGACCTGTCCCTGTAGCGTTCGATGAATTGGTGAAGACTGAGCCCAAAGGGGTCGCCGATGGCGATGGCCAGCCGGTCCATGCTTGAGCCGATGGGGTTCCACAGGGCGCGGAAACCCGGCGGGCATCCGGTGATTTTCTCGAACAGCAGGGCCGGCGCGCCGATCCGCTGATGGTACATGTAAGTGATGGCGCCCATCTCCTCGTTGCGGCTGACCGCCGAGGTTATGCGCTTTAGCTGGCCGATTTTTTCGATCGCCGCAATGTACTCGCGGACGTCGCGCGGCGCCGGCGCCGCTTGCTCGGACTCTTCACGCTCGCTTTTGGCCTCTCGGATTGCGACGGCAATTTCTTCCATGACTGATCGCCTCTTTGATCGGCGCAAGTTGCGGGGGGCGCCCTGGCGACCGAAATACTTGATCCTCGTAAGTCAGGCGTCAAGTCTCGCGTGACGGATGGCCGGGCGGCTCGAGACCGCCGCGGGCTGCCCGGTCCGCGGCTGAAACTGGCCGGTCAATCCGTTCCTCAGCGTGGGCCGCAAAGAGGTTGCGCTGGGGCGTCCTAAAGTTAAACACTGGATGGGCCGATGCGTGCGGGGGTCGGACATTCTAGCGCCGGTAATGCGCGCACGGCCGCGGCCGAGGCCACGGCCGCAGCGCTGGCGCAAGCAGGGCTGAGCCGGGCGCGCGGTGCTTTCGTCTTCGCCAGCAGCGGTTACGGTTCGGCTTACCCGCTTATCCTGCGGACGGTTGCGGCCGAGGCCGGGACGGCCGAGGTCGTTGGCTGCAGCGCGCTCGGCGTCATCGCTGGCGAGCATGAGCTCGAGTCGAAAGCCGCGCTTGCTGTGATGGTGGTGGGCGGCGAGGGGATCGAGGCTCACCGGCTGTTTGTGCCTTCGTTGCGCAGCCTACCGGATTCCGGGGGCGTCGAAGTCGCAACCTGGGCGCGTCCTTTGCTCGGCACGCAAAACCTGCTCTGCCTGCTTGTTGACAGTTACAACGCAAATCCCCAGACACTGGTGACGGCGCTTGAACGCGACTTGCCAGGAGTTACTGTCGTTGGCGGCGGCGCCACCGAGGACGGCAGAACGGGCGAGACCTCGCAGTTCTGCGGCGACACGGTGAGCTCCAATGCGCTCGCCGCGATGCTGCTCAGCGGCGACTTCGAAGTGGATGTCGGCGTTTCGCTCGCCTGCACCCCGTTGGGACCGACGCATACGGTAACGGCAGTACGGAACAACATCATTGTCGAGCTGGACGGGCGGCCCGCGTTCGAACTTTTCGCGCAGGCTGCCGGCGCTTTGGTCCAGGATCCGCGCCGGGCGGTCGCCTTCGTTTTTCTTGCGACACCCTTCGACCGCGACGTTGAGCGCCTGCTTCCCGGTAATTACTTGGTACGCAACATCCTGGGGTTCAGCGCCGAGTCCGGCGTCGTCGCCGTGGCTTCCCATCCCCTCGTCGGCGACCGTGTTGGGTTCGCGCTGCGCGACGCCACCGGCGCACGCAACGACCTGAAAGCGACGCTGGAAGCGATGCGGTCGCGCCTGAAGGGCACGCCCGCGTTTGGCCTCTACTTCGATTGCGTATCGCGCGGCTCGGGCCTCTACGGGATCGCCGGCCACGACTCGGCGTACATTCGCCGCTATTTCGGCGACTTCCCAGTGGCGGGCTTCTTCACCGGCTTTGAAATCGGAGAGGTTAGAGGCGCCGCGGAGGTCCTTCAGTACACCGGCGTGCTGGCTCTGGTCTCGCGCTCCGGCAGCTAAAGGAAAGTGAGCTGTGTCCGGCCGTCGAAACGCGGCGCGCTAGGCGCTTGCGCCGGTTGGCGCCTTGATGGTAGCTGAAGAAAGAGCCGCCCGGACGTCGCACCCGCATATAGGTCGGCACGCAAGGAGGAACGGCGCATTGGACTTTGGCTTTTCGCAGGAACAGGAAATGTTGCGCGAGGCAACGCAGCGTTTTCTCACCGATCATTGCCCGGCCAAATTCGTGCGTAGCATGATGGCTGACGAAACCGCCCATGACGCTGAATTCTGGAAACAGATCGTCGGTCTGGGCTGGACCGCCCTGATGATCCCCGAGCAGTACGGCGGCCAGGGCGGGACGTTCCTGGACATGGCAGTTGTGATCGAAGAGGCGGGCAGGGCGCTCGTGCCTGGACCTTTCTTTGCCTCGGCCCTTCTGGGGGGACCGGTTATCTGCGAAGGCGGTTCGGAAGAGCAGCGCAAGCGGCTTCTACCGCCTATCGCCGCTGGCGATCGCATCGCAACGCTGGCGTTGGCGGAGATGGCCGGCCGTTTCGACGCAAGGGGAGTTGCACTTGCGGCCAAGAAAACTGACTCAGGCTACCTGTTGTCCGGCGAAAAGATGTTCGTGCCTGACGCCCATGTTGCCGACTCTATCGTTGTCGCCGTGCGTACCGGCAAGGGTACGCGCGAGGCTGGGATAACGCTGATGATGGTCGATCGGCGCGCGCCGGGGTTGACCGTCACACAACTCAAGACCGTCGATATGACTCGGCGCCTATGCCATCTGCGCCTGGACAACGTGGCTGTTGCGCGGGAAAACGTCATCGGCGCGGAGGGGCGCGGCTGGCCGATCCTGCGGCGGGTGTCGGAGATTGCCACCACGGCATTGTCGGTCGAGATGGTCGGCACGGCGCAAAAAGCGCTCGACCTCTCGGTCGAATACGCCAAGACGCGCGTGCAGTTTGGCAAGCCGATTGGTTCCTTCCAGGCGGTCAAGCATAAATGCGTAGATATGCTGGTCGCGGTCGAGAATGCCCGGTCGCTTGCCTACTATGCCTGCTGGGCTGTCGATTCGAGCGCAGCCGAAGCCGGAACTGCCGCCGCGATGGCCAAGGCGTACGCCTCCGACATGGCCAAGAACGTGACCAGCGAGGCGATCCAGGTTCACGGTGGAATCGGCTTTACCTGGGAGCATGATTTGCACCTGTTCCATCGGCGCGCGCTCGCAGGCGAGGCGAACCTGGGCAACGCCCCGGTCCATCGGGAGACCGTTGCCAAGGCACTGCTTGGTTGAGACGGCGAGATCGCCGCTGACGGCGCCACGCGGCGTATGTGCAAGGGCCTGCTGTCACGGAGCGAGCGAGCTACCGTGTGCCCGGCCGCGACCTAACTCGCTTTAGCAACAAGTTCCGTTGACTGACCTTCCACTGTCCAGGGTAACCGGAGTCGAGGCGCTGTTTGCCGCGATGGCGCCCGGACTTGCGCTTGATGTCCCTGCCGGTACCGGGATCCAGGCACGAGCCCTGATTGGCCTGGGTTACCGCGGGGTCGCTGCCGATCTTTTCCCCGGCCCCAAAAATGCGGACGGGAGCAAATTGTCGTGGGTCCAGGCCGACGCCAATTTGCCTCTGCCTTTCGCCGATGCGAGCTTCGACTATGTCCTGTCGCGCGAAGGCATCGAGCATCTGGAGAATCAGGCAGGATTTATCCGCGAATGCGCTCGTGTGCTCAAGCCCGGCGCCACACTAGTGATAACGACACCCAACCTGATGCATCTTGCTGCGCGGCTGAGTCAGTTTCTTACCGGACAACGAAGCCTGCGCCGCGGCCTGGTTAACGAAGTTCAAACCCTTCGCGGCCGGCGTGGCCGCTATCTGTACCATGGGCACGTGTTCTTTATCGACTATTTCCGCATGCGCTACCTGTTGCGGCTCGCGGGTTTTGAACGGCTTGGCTTTTATACCGATCGCCTGAGTCCGACGTCGCTTGCGCTCGCCTTCCTGGTCCCCTTCTTATACGGTGCGGCGCGCTTCTCCGTCTGGGCGTCGCGCCGCACCGCACGCCGAGGGCGCAAACCCGACGTTCCGGCTGCGGTGGTCAGCGAAATCCTTGCGCAGGTTCACTCGACGCCGCTCTTGTTCGGAAAGCGCATGATTGTCGTTGCACGAAAGAGCAGCGGCTGAGTGCGCGCGCGCCGTCTTGGCGCCCGCGCGTCCCGCCTAGATCGAGACAGATTCTGCCGCCAATGCCTCGGCGACTTCTTCGGCAAGCGGAAAGCTTCCCGGCTCGTAAGCGCACAGCGGATCCTCACCGACCGGGTCGGCGCTCAGAGCAAAAGCACGCGAGCGCGAACCACCGCAAACCAGGCGGAACTCGCATCGGCCGCATCGCCCGCCAAGCGCTTGCGGGTCGCGCAAGGCCCGCAGCAGTGGACTTCGGCGATAGATCTCGGCAAGCGGCCGAGTCCGTACGCTACCCACCGTCAGCGGGAAAAAGCCGCTCGGATGCACCGCGCCGGTGTGCGAGATAAAAATGAAGCCGCTGCCCGCATTGACGTCAGCCGGTGCCCGGCGAAGTCGCGGCGACGACGGCCAAGGCCCCAGCCCTGTTTTGAGCCGGCCGTAAAGATCTCCCGGCGACAGGCTTGCGACGTCCAAGCCGCGGCGCGCAAGCAGCGCGCGCTCTATCACCAGCCGGCGAAAGTGGGGGGCTTCCGTGGTCTTCACGGCGATAGCGGCGCCGGCGTCGCAGAGGAAGTTCATCACGTCCTCGCACTGTGGCGCCGTGATAGGTTCGAGCCGCTCGCCACGGCCAACGTTCACCAGGAAGAAGACGCTCCACAAGAGAACCTGGCGTTCACGTGCCATGCGCGCTATGGCAGGCAGGTCTTCCACTGTAAAGCGCGTTACGGTGGTGTTGATCTGCACTTTCAATCCGCACTCGCGTGCTGTGTCCCAGACTTTGAGCGTGCGCTCGAAAACCCCGCTCACGCCGCGAAAAGCGTCGTGGCGTTCCGGCGTTGCGGCGTCAAGGCTGAGCGAAATCGCCTTCAGTCCCATGCTGCGCAGAGCGACGATTGCCTCGGGAGTAAGCAGCGGGGTGGCCGACGGAGAAAGCGCCACTGCCAGCCCCTGCTGGGTGCCGTAGGCGACCAGTTCCATCAGGTCAGGCCGCTTCATCGGGTCGCCGCCGGTCAGGATAAAAAGCGGGCGAGGCGGCTCGAAGGCAGCCACCTGATCTATCAGTGCACGTCCCTCGGCGAGCGTGAGTTCGGCCGGGTTGCGCGCCGCTATGGCCGACGCACGGCAATGGGCACATGCCAGGTCGCAGGCACGGGTAATCTCCCAAATTACGACGAAGGGCCGTTCACGAACATCAAACCGCGGTTGCCTTACCAGCTTTAGCATCAAATCAGCTTTCGCCCCGAGCCGTTGGAGGCGTAGCGGGCCATCGCGCCCGGCACGTCGGAACCACGCCAGCTTATACCCTTACGCATAAGATGCGCCATGCAAAGTCCTACGACATCCACAGGCTTCGCTCGCAGACTAGGTCGCCTGAAGCAGCCTCGAACCGCCGCGCCATGGCGCCAAAAGAAGCAACGAACTCTGTCGGCCATGCTTCCGAATGTTCCATGGCCACTGCTATAGCTGCCGCAGAGGATTCCTATAAACCGCACAAATGAGCTGAATTTTGCCTGAGGTGCCTTCCCAAGCCTGCTTTGACCGGCGAACGGATTCCGCCTTGAAGCCAGTCCTCGGGACCCGTCAAAGACCGGGGAAAGACGACACGCGCGGCGTGATCCGAAGCGCTTGACCTTTGCTATAGTCAAGCCGATGTCTGAGGCAAGGGCTAAGCTCGCAGCCATGGCAGGTTCGGGCAGCCGCCCCTACTTCCACCTGCTGGGGGAGACTGAACTCGACGATTTGCACACGATGCTTGCTGCGTTGCGCGATCGCCGCGACGAAGTGCTGGCCGCGTGGTACCAGGCGTACAGCTTGTACGTGGGCGACCAGCGCTCGCTTATCGAGGCCGAGTTCATGCGGCTGTTCGGGTTGGAGTTCGACCTGATTGTCGCAGACATTCTCAGGCGCGATATGGACGCCTTCGCCGCGGACGTCAGGCTCTCAGGAGAGCGGCTGGCCCGCTACGGAGTGCCCTTTTCCGAGGTTATCATTTCGCTTCATCTCTTCGAGGAGAGTGCGTGGCCGTTTTTCGCGGGCGCAGAGATGCCTTCGCCCCGCCTCTACCATTCTTTTGACAAGCTAAGCCACTGCCGGATTGTGGTGCTGGCAGACGCCTACTTCCATTCGACCGCGACACGCGCCGCCGTCCGCATCGCAGGTCTCGAGCGCGAAGCGGCGCGCCTGGGCGTGCGCGCCCGCAACCGTTTCCATGGGCTCGTGGGCGCCAGCTCTGCGATGCGCGACCTCTACGAGCGAATCGAGGCGGCAGGCGCGACCCGGGGCACGGTGCTGATCGCGGGCGAAAGCGGCACTGGCAAGGAACTGGTGGCGCGCGCGCTGCACGAAGTTGGCCCGGCACCGCACGCTCCGTTCGTGGCATTGAACTGCGCGGCGATTCCGCGCGAGCTTATCGAAAGCGAGCTGTTTGGTTACCGCCGCGGAGCATTTTCCGGCGCCACTAACGATTATCTCGGGTTGTTCCGCGCGGCTGAGGGAGGTTCCCTGTTCCTCGACGAAGTCACCGAGATGGGTCCCGATACTCAGAGCAAACTTCTGCGGACGATCCAGGAGCGTACCGTGCGGCCGGTTGGTTCGACCCGCGAGGTACCGGTCAACGTGCGGCTTATCGCTTCTACCAACCGCGACCTCGACGCAGCGGTGCGACGCGGCCACTTGCGCGAGGATCTTTACTACCGTCTGCAGGCAAGCATTCTGCAAATCGCTCCGCTGCGCGAGCGGCCCGAGGATATCGAGCTTCTGGCGGACCACTTCATCGAGGTCTTCAACCGCCAGCACATCCGGCCCACCCCAGTCGCCGGTGTTGAGCCCGACGCTTTGGAGGCGATGCGCGCCTACCGATGGCCGGGCAACGTCCGCGAGCTTGCCAACGCCATCGAATCGGCGTTCACCTTCGGCCGCTCCCATACGATTAGGCTTGAGGATCTGCCCGCCACCATCGTGAGCCGCAGTGGGGACAGTACTCCAGCGCAGGGGCTCTCGCTGACCACGTTCTCCGAGGCGGAACGGACCCTGGTGGCGCGGGCCCTGGAGGCGGCGGCGGGTAACAAGGTTCGGGCGGCCCGGATGCTGGGGATTTCGCGCAAGCGCCTTTACGCGAAGATCGCGAAGTTCGGACTCTGATCCTGTGCGCCCTGCTTGACGCTGCACGCCGCGGCAGCGGCCGCTTATACCGCAGAACGCCGCTTGCGGCCCAGGTCTGACCGAAACCGCCGAAAAGCCGGCAAGCGTAAACGCTCATCTCGCCGCATCGCGGCAACCCATGTTCCTATTTCGAAGATCGAATGCGGAATTGCCGACCGGTCAAAGGCGCCGGTAGTGGACTTGTTAATTACAGAGAGCCACGGGGGGCCCATCGCCTTGCGTGCGGCATCTGGCCGCGATTATGCTACGGGCTGCTTGAAATAATCGGCCATTCTGACTTTGGGTCATTTTGGGGAGGGCAGGGTGATGTCGGTGGTTGGATCAAAAGAAGTTCGATGTGGTTTTTCAAGCGCGCGCAGGGCGGCAGAGGCAGTTCTGGTCCTGATAGTGGTCGCGATGCTCGCCTCGTCGGCGGCCTTTGCCGGTACAACCAGCTCGGCGCCGGCAACCGAGACGAGTTCTGATGCGTCCTCGGGCCACCTAAAGCGGGTGCTCGCCAGCACCGTCCACGCCGTATTGGTGGCTAACTTCGACGCGCCCGATTTGCAGTCGCATCTCATTGGATATTCGGTCGCGAAAACCGGGCAGCTCGTGCAGCTTCCCGCCGCATCCGGGCAGCCGGAGACGGGAACGGACGAGGAATTCGAGGACGTCGTATTGGCGCCCTCGAACAAGTTTGCCTACGCTACTGACGTGTATCGCGACGTGATCTGGGGTTTCAACGTGACGTTCACTTCAACCACGAGGAAGCTCACGCCGATGCCTGCGCTCGAACCATTTTTTCTCAACAATACCGATTGCCCCGATGAAGCGGTCGTCAGCACGTCCGGCGTGCTCTATGTTTCCGACGACTGCAACGGCAACATCGATGCGTTCTCGATCAATGCTAAGACCGGTGCCCTTACGCCGTTGACGGGGTCGCCCTTTGCCGGCGGGTCGTGCCTGGACGAGATGGCGCTGAACGCGGCGGGAACGCTGCTGTACGCTTCTGACGAATGCGACCGCGATGTCGTCGAGTTTTCAGTCGGCACAAGCGGCAGCCTCACCTTATTAGGTAGAACGAATGGCGGCGGCGGTACGGATAACGTCAACAACTTCCGGGGTTCGCCGCGCGGGCTTACGGTGGATCCCTCAGGCAGCTACGTTTACGTGACCGACCCCAATCGGGGCGCTCTCATGGAATTCAAGATTGAGCCCTCCAGCGGCGGTGGCACGAGCGCGTGTACCACCGGCAGCAGCAATACCACTCCGGGGTGCCTCAACTTCATCGGCTTAAATAGCGACAATCTCAGTGCTCCAACCGACGTTAAGGCCGAGGCTTCCGGCCATTACGTCTACGCAGCTGATGGCGAGGGTGACGTGCTCGCCGAATTCTCGATCGAACCGACGAGCGGCACAGGGACCGCGCTATGCACGAGCGGCAGCGCCAACACTACGCCGGGATGCCTGAACACGATTGGCGCGCAGCAGGTGCCTCATTTCGATTCGGCCAGTCCCGAATGCCCGTTTAGGCTGGCGGTTTCGGGCACGCTGCTTTACTCGACTGACCCGTGCCAGAACATGGTGCTGCAGGACACGATTAACTTGAGCGGCGCGACCACTTGCCTACAGAACGGTAATCCTGAGGCTGTCAACGCACCGGGATGTCTTAGCGCTATCGGAACGGGAGAGATAGCAGACCCGCTCGACGGGCCGTCCGGACTTGCCATCCTCGATCCGCCGGCTGGCAAGAGGCATCGTCGGCGGCACCGCCATGATCGGCACGCCGAAAGGTGACCGGAGAGGGCCGGGCGGCATAAAGCCCGGCCTGAAAGCATCGATGCGCTGCCGACAGTGTCGGCAGCCAATGTCTCACTGCGGCGGCTCGCTGCGCGCGGCGTCGGCCTGGAAATTGCCCCGCGCAGCCCCGAATTATGGCCCCCGCGCGAAGCCAGCCGCCCGTTGAGCGAGAGCAACCTTCCCATTATCGGACTGTAGTTCATATGACCGCCGTAGTCCGCCCACTGGTCGTTCTCCATGGCTTTGTATTGATAGCCGTTCGCGTAGCCCGAGCCGGTGACCGACGTTACGTTGCCGAACGAGTCGTATTCGTAAGTCGCCGCCATGTTCCCGCTTCCCGTATCGACCACCCGCAGCGCCGAGCCCGCACCGTCCGGCCAGTGACACTGCGAAGCGCCACGATCAAGATGCTACTTTCCTGAAGCGGCCTTCCGCCTGTAGAAGCCGATGAGGAGCCCAACAACAGCCCATCCAAGTATTGGAATTCCGAACATAAAGAGAAGCGGGAACCTGTCGCCCATGGAGCGAAGGGAATCACAAACTCTCAAATCCGCTACGGGCGATACTTTACCGCAAAGATAATCGGGCCACAGGGCAAGCATGCTGAGAATGACGGTG
This sequence comes from Deltaproteobacteria bacterium, assembly GCA_021792265.1. Lineage (GTDB taxonomy): Bacteria > Desulfobacterota > Binatia > Binatales > Binataceae > JAJYVB01. The sequence goes on from JAJYVB010000005.1 coordinate 23,569, forward strand.
CGTGGAGACGGCGTGGCGTACCCCGAATCAGCGATTCCTGACATAAACGCAGCGAAGCCTGCTGCTGCGCCGATACCCGCAAACACTATACCCCAAATTACTGTTCTTCGTACTCTTCTAGACGCCGACGAGATCATGGCCGTTTCTTGGTGCCCTCCCAAAAACAATCTGTCCAGCGTGCGTTTGGCCGGAACGCCAAAGGCCGCGAAGCCGCTGTTCCCCAAAGATTGTCTCAAACTTCTTCCAACCGCTGACTTCGCGCAAACATAGTAAACGTCAGCGGCATCCAAAGTAAATCTGAATTCCCCATTTCATGAGGCTGTCCGAGGGGCGTGTAACGCCCGCCGCGCCGACGCATTGGCACAACTGCCGGTCGCAAGCCTGTTGAGCGGGCGTGGCACCCGCACCCGGCGTGCCCATATTACGGAAGGACAATCCGGCCTTACCGTAGCAGTTGTCATGCTGTCTGCAGCAGTCGTCAACGGTCCCCGGCTGGGTAGCGACGCCGTTGTTCCCCGGGCCGCAATAGTTGTAGCCGGGGAACTGCACCGGTACGATTCCCGGCGCGGGCGGACTGGAGTCGCTGACTGGGTTCGACTCCTGAAGCGCTGGCGTCTCCTGAACGCCCGCCGAGGGCTCCTGCATGGGGACGCGGCCCTGAAGCATCCCCTCGACGAGCCGCCAGGCCTCGACCGAGCCGCCGACATACTCAAGCTCGCGCACCTGCCACGCCGGCAGCGACGGCCCGCCACCCAAAATGTCCTGGAAGAGGCTGATCAGGCCACCGATTGCGAACCCTGCCAACGCGCCCGGCGGCCCGCCGGCCCAGCCGATGTCCGATCCCAGGAACGCTGAGGCCACAAGGCCCCCGGCGGCGAAGCCCGCCGCCGTTCCTGCCGCCTCATCCTCGGTGTTCTGCGCAACGTAATCGCCAAAATTCGAGCCCCCGGCCGCGCCGGGCGGCATGACCCCGGTAATCGCCCCCGCCAGCCCCGAGTTATAGCCGCCGCCCGAAGCCAGCGGCCCGTTGAGCGAGAGCATCCGCCCCATCAGCGGACTGTAGTTCATATGACCGCCGTAGTCCGCCCACTGGTCGTTCTCCATGGCTTTGTATTGATAGCCGTTCGCGTAGCCCGAGCCGGTGACCGACGTTACGTTGCCGAACGGGTCGTAGGTGTAAGTGGCCACGACGTTGCCGCTTGCGCTATCGACCAGCGCGATCGTCGAGCCGTTGGCGCCCACCAGCGGTACCTGCGGCGCGCCCGCCGGCGCCACCGACTCCATCAGCATCTCTCCGCTCCCCGGCCCCCGCAAGTAGTTGATGATGGTCCCGTCGGCCCCGCTGCTCTGGATCGCCTGGCTGCCGTCGTAAAGATAGCTCTGGGCGGCTCCGCTCACCGCCCCGCCAAAGCCGTAGGGCGAGTTCTCGCGCCGCCCAAGCGCATCGTAGACCATCGCCGCGCTCGAGCCCGACACGGTTTGCAGCTCGTTGCGCACGTCCCAGGCGTAGCTGTTGCCGTCGGCCGGGTCGGTCGTGATGTTGCCGGCGTTATCCACGCCCGCCGCCTGCGCCGATCCCCCGTTCCAGCTCCAGCTCGATACCTGGTCGATCGCGGAATAGCTGGCCGTCGCGGATTCGGGCATACCCACCGTGGCGAGAGTGCCGCCCTTGTCGGTCACCTGCGAGTCCTTGTCGAAGCCGTAGGTCAGGTTCCCGTATTGCGTCCCGTTGGCGTTGGAGTACGTCAGGCCCGTAAGGCGCGAGGCCGCGTCGTAGGCGTACTGGGTCTGGACGCCGCTGCTCGCGAGTCCCGTCCGCCGGCCGTCGTTATCGTAGCAGAAGCTGACCTGCGAGCCGTCGCCGGTATGGCAGTCCGAGCTGGGGTTCGGCGAGGCGAGCGGCCCGCCGTTAGCCATATCGACCAGCTCGTCGGCGTAGTCGTAGAGGTAGCTTACGGCCGGCAGGCTCGTGCCGTTAACGGCGAGCTGGGCGCTGGTTCGCCGCCCGTTCAGGTCGTACGCGTAAGTGATTGCACTGTTCGGCTGGGCGGCCGGCTGAGTGCTCGTGTTCTGGGACTCGGACAGCACATCGTCGATGCCGTCGTAGGTGTAGGTGAAGGTCTGGGTGTGGGTAATGTAATCGTAAAGCTGGACACAGTCATAGTCGGTTTCGGTCATCTGCGCCACCCGGTCCAGGGGATCGTACTGATAGGCAGTCTGTCGCTGCTGGTACGGGATGCCGGTCGAGCAATTATATGGCATGGCGGTGGAGAACCCTTTGAGCCGGCCGAAAGCGTCGTACGAATAAGTCGTGACGTTGCCGAGCTTGTCGGTGTACGTCTGGGTCCGGCCGGTTGCGTCGAAGTTGACGACCGCCTGGTGGCCCAGCGCGTCGGTGATCGTCAGCGAGCTCAGGGTCGCCGTGCGCTGGTAGGTAGTTGGGTTGCCGTTGGGGGTTGTGACCTTATGAAGAAGCCCGATCAAATCGTAGGTGTATGTTGTCACCGGCTGCGCAGCTCCAACAGAGGGCGCCGGATCGGTGCGCTGGGTGACATGATCCTCGGCGTCTAACTGATACGAGGTTGTCTCGTTCAGCGGGGAAGTGACCGCGGTGACGCGGCCGTCGGCATCGGTCTGATATTGTGTGACGTCACCGGCCGGGTCTGCGCTCGACGCGATATCGCCGTAGCCGTTGTAGGTGGTGACGGCGGAGGCTCCGTACTCGTCCGTCACGGCCTTGACCTGTCCCTGGCCATTGTAGCTTACCGTGGTGTACCGGTTCAGGGGGTCGGTCACTACGTAGTTGTCGGCGGCATCGTTATAGGCGATGGTCGTCGGCTTGTTGCTGAGCGGCTCGGCAAAGCTCGCCAGGCGGTGGTACAGCGGCTCGTAGCTGTAGCTCCAGGTCGCAACGGAATGTAAATTGTTGTCGGCGCCGGCGGCCAGGGTGCCGGGAGGGGGCGAAATCGCGACGCTCAACAGGTCGCCGTATGTCGTATCCCAGTTATACTGGGTGCTTCGCCAGATAGCACCCGAGCTGTCCTCTTCATAAACGGAGCCGATAAACTCGCTGGTGTTGCCCACCGCGATCCCGCGATTAAAAACGGCTGTCTCTGTATTGCTTGTCCCGGCGTTGCGGACATCCTTAGTCAGGTAGCCATCGACGTCGAAAGTCAGGCTCCGCTGCGTGCCGTCGGGAAGAGTCTCCACCACCGCGCTTATGTTATAGTCGTTCGGCGGAATGTTGTTGCTATTGGAGCCGGGGTAGTTCTTGAACTGGAAGCCCACCGACGGCACCGAGTTGCTTACGCTGTTGACGTATTCGTCCGGGCCGTAGCCGATATAGGTGTAGTTCTGGGAGGGCGAGCAGCCGCTGGTCGACGTGCACGC
>JAJYVB010000221.1 GCA_021792265.1 Deltaproteobacteria bacterium
AGCCCTTCAGTCGCGTGCTCCGGATGCGGCATCAGGCCGAAGACGTTGAAACGCTCGTTGGCGACGCCGGCGATGGCGTGCAGCGAGCCGTTGGGATTCGACTCGCCATTCGGACGCCCGTCGGACCCGACGTAGCGGAGCAGCACCTGTCCACGCTCTTCGATCTGCGAAAGCTGGTCTATAGGAGCGATGTAAAGGCCCTCGCCGTGCTTTATCGGGAGCCTAAGCGTCGAGCCTGCTCGGGCCGCACAGGTGAAAGGAGTTCGGTCGTTCTCGACGCGCACGCTTACCATGTCACAGATGAAGTTCAGCGAGCTGTTGCGGGTAAGCGCACCGGGTAGCAGGCCAGCCTCGCACAGGATTTGGAAGCCGTTACAGATTCCCAGGACGAGTCCGCCGTCGGCGGCGAACTTGGCCACGCTGCGCATTACGGGTGAAAAGCGAGCGATAGCGCCGCACCGCAGGTAGTCGCCGTAGCTAAAACCGCCAGGCAGAACGACGCAGTCGACGCCGTAGAGGTGCTCGTCTTTGTGCCAGAGCGAGCGCGCTTCCTGCCCCAGACCATCGCGCAGGGCGTGCAGGGTGTCCGCGTCGTCCAGCGAACCGGGAAACGTAACGACGCCCCACTTCATCCGTTCTCAACCTCGAAGCGGTAATCCTCGATAATCGGGTTGGCCAAAAGCTGCTCGCACATCCGCGCGGTTATCTGGCGCGCCTCGTCGGTCGAATCCGCCTCGATGTCGAGCACGATAAACCGGCCCACGCTTACCCCACAAACTGCGGTGAAACCGAGCCCCTTGAGCGACGACTCGACGGCTCGTCCCTGAGGATCAAGGATCCCCTTGCGCGGCGTTACAAAGACTTTTACCCGCACGCGAGCCCTCCTGCTTGAGCTGCGGACAACGACAGGTTTACCCGATTCCCGCCTGCCGCCTCAGTCAGCGCGAAACCCGGGCGAGCATTTCATGATAGGCGTCCTCAACTTCGCCCAGATCGCGGCGGAAGCGATCCTTGTCCAGCTTCTTTCGCGTTTCTTTGTCCCAGAAGCGGCAGGTGTCGGGGCAGATTTCGTCGCCGAGCAGAATTTCGCCTTTGTGTCGCCCGAACTCAAGTTTGAAATCGACCAGCAAAATCCCGCGCTCGTCTAAAAACCGGCGCATGATGTCGTTCGTGCGCGACGCCAGGGTGTCGATCCGCCGCAGTTCGCCCGTGGTGGCCCATCCGAAGACCAAGACGTGGTCGGCGTTGATTAGCGGGTCGTCGAGCGCGTCCGACTTATAGTAGTACTCGATAACGGGCCGCTTCAGGGCCTCGCCTTCCTCCCGGCCAAGCCGCTTGGCCATCGAGCCCGCAAGAATGTTGCGTACGACGACTTCGACCGGAACAATCTCGAGGCGCCGGCACAGCATCTCGCGATCGTTCAACCGCCGCACGAAGTGAGTCTTTATCCCTTCGCGCTCGAGCAAGCGGAAAAAGATTTCCGAAATCCGGTTGTTGACTACGCCCTTGTCCTCGATCGTGCCGCGCTTCTTGGCATTGAACGCGGTGGCGTCATCCTTGAAATAGGCGATTACCAGGTCCGGGTCGGAAGTGGTGTAAAGCTTCTTCGCCTTGCCCTCGTAAAACATCTCGAGCTTTTGCGGCGTCTGTTCCATCGATGCTCCTTCCCCGGAGCCTGCCCCGGGTAAAATTATTATCGCGGCACGGAGCGGCCGCGCCAATACGGGATCGCTCTCGTTTTCAACTTATCAACATCCCATGGGCGGGGCGGGCTGACCGCCTCCGACCCCTACTCGGAGGTTACCTTGCGGAGTGCGTGCCGTGCTTTCTTGCGCGAGTCTTTGTTACTCGCCGGGTTGGCCGGGCGTGCCGGGGGCGCGAAGCGCTCGACCAGTTCCGCCGCCAGGCCGAGATAGTCGCGGGGGCGAAGCGATTTAAGGCAGCGGCGATCGGCGATGTCGAGTGGGAGCGTGTCGATGAACTGGCGGATAGCACGGCGGCCGACTGCACGTCCCCGCGTTAGCTCCTTGAGCCTTTCATAGGGACGATCCAGTCCGCGCCGGCGCATCAGCGTCTGTATCGCCTCAGCCAGCACCTCCCAGGCGTGATCGTCGTCAACATCGCGCCCGATGCGTTCGTGGTTGACTTCCAGCCGGTCCAACCCGCGACCCAGCGCGGCAAGCGCCACGGTCAGGTGGCCAAAGGCGGTTCCTAGAGACCGCAGGACGGTACTGTCGCTCAGGTCGCGCTGGAAACGCGAAACTGGGAGCTTCGCTGCCAGATGATGGAAGAGCGCGACGGCTAACCCGAGGTTGCCTTCGGCGTTCTCGAAGTCGATGGGGTTAACTTTGTGAGGCATCGCTGACGAGCCAACTTCGCCAGCTTTGACGCGTTGCCGGAAGTAGCCCAGCGCTACGTATCCCCACATGTCGCGCGCGAGGTCGAGCAGGACGGTGGCGATGCGGGCGGCTACGCCGAACATTTCGGCCATGTAATCGTGGCTCTCGATCTGGGTCGTCAGCGGATTCCATCGCAGACCGAAATGTTCGACGAAGGCGCGGCTTACCTCAACCCAATCGACCTCGGGGCAAGCGAATAGATGGGCGTTGAAGTTCCCGACGGCGCCGTTGAGCTTGCCCAGATATTCCTGCCTCCGGAGCTGTTCTATCTGGCGGGCCAGGCGTGCCGCAAAAACTGCGAACTCTTTGCCCACGGTCGTAGGCGAAGCCTCCTGGCCGTGGGTCCGGCCCAGCATCGCAACTTGACGATACCGGTGGGCGAAATCGGCCAGGGTTCCCACCAGGCCGTCCAGTCTCGGCATAAGTTCGTTGGCCGTAAACTCCTTCAGGCAGAGCGCGTATGCGAGATTGTTCACGTCCTCGGAAGTGAGCGCAAAATGGACAATTTCGCGGGGCAAGGTGGGAGTCTCTACGGCCAGCCGCTCTTTCAGAAAATATTCTACAGCCTTCAAGTCATGATTGGTTTCGGCTTCCAGTTCCTTGACCCGGGCCGCATCGGCGAGCGAGAAATCCCGTGCGACGGCGCGCAGCCGATCGGCGGTCGTGGACGGGACAGGTCCCAGCGCGTCGAATTCAGGGTTTGCCGCGAGTGCAAGATACCATTCGATCTCGACCCGAACCCGATAGCGAATGAGAGCGTACTCGCTGAAGTACTGTCGCAGTCCCAGGGTCGAACGCCGATAGCGGCCGTCAACGGCGCTTACTGCGAGGAGCGCAGCTTCGAGCTCGTTTTTGGCCGGCGCGCTAGCGCCGGCCAAAAACGCCGGTGCCGCGTGGCTGTCCCGCGGCTTCGCAAAGGAGGCTGTCGCCGCGCTTCGGCGCGGCTTGGTTGTCTTAACGCCCGCTATGGCCAAAACCTCCCGCGCCACGCTCGCTCGGCGAGAGCTCGGCGACCTCGACCAACTCAGCCCTTGCTACGGGCGCGATGACGAGTTGGGCTACACGCTCGCCACGGCGGATAACAAGCGGACTGGTGCCGAGGTTAATCACCAGCACCTTTATTTCGCCGCGATAATCAGCGTCGATCGTGCCGGGAGAATTGACGAGCGCGAGCCCGTCGGCAAGCGCGCGGCCGCTGCGAGGGCGCACCTGGCCCTCGAAACCGGGCGGAATCTCGATCGCGAGTCCGGTCGGGATCGCCGCACGCCCCATCGAGATAAGCGTAAGCGGAGTCTCGAGGTCCGCCGTCAGGTCAAGCCCTGCCGCATGCGTGCTTTGATAGGCGGGCAGGGGCATCGTGCAGCCTCGAAGCCGCCTGACTTTCACAATTGGTTCCGTCTCCACCATCCACTCTCCGGCGCTGGATGCAGACCAACTTCAAACTGGTCAAGCGCTATCACTAGCAGGGAGCGCAAAAGGCGCCAACCGCCGCGAACTGCCGGCTTGCGCGCCACCGAAACCCAGTTTAAGCGTCCGGCCGCCAGTCAGGGTTGTCCTCCAGCGCTAGCGACAAGAAGTCGGCCAGATGAAGCGCCCGGATCGGCACGCCTCGGCGGCGAAGCTCAGCGGCTATCTGGAACTCGCAGCCGGGGTTTTCCATCACTACGTAATCGGCCCCGGTCTTCAGGATGTTTTCGGCCTTGCGCGCGGCCAGCACCCGTGCCATTGCAGGCTCGGTGAGGTTGTAACTTCCCGCCGATCCGCAGCAGAGATCCGACTCGGGTAGCTCGACCATACGAAGGCCAGGAATCGACTGGAGCAGCCGGCGCGGTTCCTCGCGCACCTTGAGTCCGTGCGCAAGATGGCACGCCTCGTGGTAGGTGACGGTGCAGGGGAATGGGCGTGTGAAACGCAGCCGTCGCTGGCCGAGAAGCGTGCTCAGGTCGCGAACGCTCTGTCCGACTGTTTGCGCTTGAGCGGCCAACTCGGGCTCACCCCGCAGCATCGCGCCGTATTCGGCGATCGTCGTCAAGCATCCCGCTGCCATCGTGGTTACGGCCGTAGCGCCGACGGCTTGCATCTGCCGTATGTTGGCGCGCGCAAAACACAGCGCTCGCTCCCGGTTCCCGCCGTGCAGGTCAAGCGCCCCGCAGCACGGCGCATTGGCGAGCGTGACGACCCTGTAACCGGCCGCCGAAAGCAGACGCGCCGCGCTTTCATTCTCATGGCCGGCCAGCACTCGCGCCGCGCATCCCGTGTGAAGCGCCACGGCCGGAGCGTCAGCCTTAGGGCTTGCGAAACCGCTTGCTCGCTGTGAGGTTCGATGGAAGTTGCTGCCGCGTTCGGACCGCGCCAGCGGCGGTATCAGCTCCAGCCAATGACGTATAGCCGCCGGCGCTATCCGCTGCATCACGCTGCGAAGCCCGGCCCGCTCGGCAAGCGCCATCGGAGCTACGGCCATCCTGAGCCTGCGCGGGTGAGCAAAAAGCTGTCCGATTACGAACCGGCGTAGGCGGTCTCCGAGTGGACGCCGATAGTTGCGCTCGACCCAGTCGCGTGCCTGCTCGATAAGCTCGCCGTAATGCACACCCGAGGGACACGCCGTCTCGCATCCTCGGCATCCAAGGCACAGGTCGAAGTGGCGCACGGCGCTTTGGTCGAGGTCGAGCTTCCCCTCGGCCAGCGCCTTCATCAAATAAATCCGCCCGCGCGGCGAATCCATCTCGCGCCGAGTAACGAGATAGGTCGGGCACGATTCAAGACAAAGGCCGCAATGGACGCAGTCGAAGAGCCTCTCGTAATCGACAATGTCTCGAACCGGGGCCTGGGCGCGGGGATTGGCAGCCATCAGATTCCCCCGACGAAGCATCCCGGATTGAAAATCCCGGCCGGGTCAAACGCATCCTTGAGCCGCCTCATCAGGCGAAGCGTGCCCTGGGCGCCCTCGCCAAACGGATCCACGGCATGGGCAACCGGTTGCGACGCTGCAACCACGCGGACATGGCCGCGGGCCTCGCGGGCATGTTCACGCCATCGCGATACCGCTTGTGCGGCGGCCTCGGGGGCGGTAGAAGCCGGCATGAACAGCTCCGCCACGCCCGAGCCTGCATGTGCCTTGTAGGGGACGCCGCATCCGGCGACCACCCGGCCCAACTCATCCGGCGCAACCGCCACGATCGCGGTGAGTGCCGCTTCGGGCAATGCCGCATCGCGAAGCCGTTCGTAAATCTCCCAGGCCGGCCGCTCCTCTACAAAGGCGAGGTCGGTGCCTGA
>JAJYVB010000006.1 GCA_021792265.1 Deltaproteobacteria bacterium
TACTGCCCTGCTCATCGTGGTTGGGGTCGCGCTCGACACTGTCGCGCAAATCGAGACCCATCTTCTCACGCGTAGCTACGAGGGCTTCATGAGGCGGGGGCGCGTGAAATCGAGGAAGGGGGCGTAGGGGGGATGCGGCTTGTGCTGTTCGGACCGCCGGGAGCCGGAAAAGGTACGCAGGCGCGGATGCTCGAAGCGCGGCTAGGAGCGCCCCAGGTAGCCACCGGAGACCTGCTGAGGGCTGCTGTGAGGGAAGGCTCGGCGCTTGGAATCCAGGCGCGCCGATGCATGGAGCAGGGGCAGCTGGTTGCGGACGAAATAGTGTTTAAAATGGTAGAGGAGCGGCTCGCGCGGCCGGACGCATCGAGCGGCTTCATTCTGGACGGTTTCCCGCGCACCGTCACTCAGGCCGAGGCGCTAGACCGGATGCTGGAGCAACGGGGCGAGCGCCTGGACCGAGTGGTTCTGATGAAGGTCGATGACGAAGAGATCGTGAAACGGATCACGGGGCGGCGAACGTGCGCGAAATGCGGAGCGATTTTCCACGTGGTTTTCGACCCTCCGCGCCAGCCGGGGCGTTGCAACGCCTGCGGCGGCGAACTCTACCAGCGCAAGGATGACGCCGAGGAGACGGTTCGGATGCGGTTGCGGGTGTACCTGGAGGCAACGCGGCCGCTGGTAAACTATTACGTACGCAGCGGCTTGCTGGCCACGGTGGATGCGGTAGGGTCAGCGGACGAGGTCGGACGGCGAATTCTGGGAGCGCTCGGCTGCAACTCAGGCGCGATCCCCCGAGGTGCAGGAGCGGCAGTCAAGGCCGGCGGATGATCTTGCTCAAAGGTCCAGAAGAAATCGCGGTGATGCGCCAAGCTAACGGCATAGTCAGAGAGGTGCTTAACGCGCTGTGCGCCGTGGTACGCCCTGGGGTTACGACCGATGATCTCGACCGGCTGGCTGAAGAACTAACCCTTAAGAAGGGAGCGCGGCCAGCTTTCAAGGGTTATAAGCCGCACAGCGTGGCTTATCCGAAAAGCCTATGCGCATCGATCAACAGCGAGGTTGTCCATGGCGTGCCGTCGAGCCGCCATCTTAAGGAGGGTGATATCGTCGGGCTTGACTACGGAGTAGTCTATCGGGGTTTTTACGGCGACGCGGCCCAGACCGTCGGTGTCGGGCGAATCTCCGAACGCGCGCGCCGTCTGCTCGAAGTGACCCGTGCGGCACTGTACGCCGGCATCGATCAAGCGCGGCCGGGAAATCGCGTTGGCGATATCGGGCGCGCGGTCGAGGAAACGGCGGGGCGTGCCGGTTATTCGGTGGTCGAGGAGTTCGCCGGTCACGGTATCGGGCGTCGGCTTCACGAGGAGCCACAGGTGCCGAACTATTACCGCTCCGGGATGCCCAACCCGAGGCTCAGGCCAGGGATGGTGATCGCTATCGAGCCGATGGTGAACGAAGGCACGCACGAGCTGCGGATTCTGGACGACGGCTGGACGGCAGTCACCGCGGACGGCAAGCTCTCGGCTCACTTCGAACACTCTATCGCGATCACCGAGAACGGTCCGCAGATTTTGAGCGAATAGCGATGCCCAAGGGCGACGCAATCGAAGTCAATGGGACAGTGCTGGAGGCGCTGCCCAACGCCGTGTTCCGCGTAAAGCTGGAAAACGGCCATCGCGTATTGGCCCATATTTCGGGCAAGATGCGCATGCACTACATAAAGATTCTCCCTGGCGACCGAGTAACGGTCGAACTGTCGCCCTACGACTTGAGCCGGGGGCGGATAACCTACCGGATGCGCTAGGGAGCATGTCGGTGCAGGAAAGCGGGATAGTCGCGTGAAGGTCAGGGCTTCGGTCAAGCGGGTTTGCAAGAGCTGCAAGGTTGTGCGCCGCCAGGGCGTCGTGCGCATTATCTGCTCCAACCCGCGCCACAAGCAGCGCCAGGGCTAGGAGATAACGATCGATGGCACGTGTCGCAGGTGTCGAGTTGCCCAGGAACAAGCGCATGGAGATCGCGCTCACGTATATTTACGGGATCGGGCGCACTTCGGCGCTGAAAATTCTGAAGGAGGCCAACGTCGATACGGGCCGCAAGAGTGACGACCTCACTGCCGAAGAGCAGGTTCGCATCCGGCGGGTGCTAGACCGGGATTACAAGGTCGAGGGTGACTTGCGGCGCGACGTTCAGCAATCGATAAAGCGGCTGATGGATCTCGGCTGCTACCGTGGACTGCGCCATCGGCGCAGTCTTCCGGTGCGAGGACAGCGGACCCATACGAACGCCCGGACTCGCAAGGGGCCGCGTAAAGTGGTTGCAGGCAAGAAAGCGGCGCCGCCCAAAGGATAGAAACCCCGGAGGGACGACCTCCGGCAGCGATTGAGGACCGTCGCCGCGGGCGGTGGTCCCGCAAGTGAGACGCGATGGCAGAAGAGACCAAAGAAGAGCGAAGTACGCCGGCTGCGCCCAGTCAGGGGACTGCAGCACCGGCTCCCGCCCGGCGGCGGCGCGCGAGACGCGTGGTGTCCGAAGGGGTAGTGCATATCCACGCGACTTTCAACAACACGATTGTGACGATCACCGATCATAATGGACTGGTCGTAGGATGGGCGAGCGCGGGATCGGTCGGATTCAAGGGGTCGCGCAAGGGAACGCCGTTTGCCGCGCAGATGGCGGCCGAGGCTGCCGCGCGCAAGGTCGCGGACCTCGGAATGCGCAGCGTTGTGGTACATGTTCGCGGACCGGGTGGCGGCCGCGAGTCGGCGATCCGTGCACTGCAGGCGGCTGGGCTTGGCGTCTCGGCTATCAAGGACGTGACACCGATCCCGCATAACGGATGCCGCCCGCCCAAACGGCGCCGGGTTTAAGGACAAAGATAGCGGTGGCAAGAAATCTCGGTTCGGTATGCCGGCTGTGCCGGCGCGAGGGCCTCAAGCTCTTCCTCAAGGGCGAGCGCTGTTATACGGACAAGTGCGCGATAGAACGGCGCAACTACCCACCCGGTGCCCACGGGCAGGCGCGCACCCGCTTTTCCGAGTACTCGATACGGCTGCGCGAAAAACAGAAGGTCAAGCGGATCTACGGGCTGCTCGAAAGGCAGTTCGCCCGTTGCTTCGAGCTGGCCGAACGGATGCCGGGGATTGCTGGTGAGAACCTGCTGGTGCTCCTCGAGCGCCGGCTGGACAACGTTGTTTACCGGCTCGGATTCGCCAGCTCGCTCGCGCAGGCGCGCCAACTCGTGCGCCATGGCCATATTGAAGTCGATGGCCGCAAAGTGAGCGTGCCTTCCTACTTGGTCAAGGTCAACCAGATGATTTCGGTTACTGAGAAGAGCCGATCCAAGAAGGCCGTAATCGAGGCAATTGAGTTGGCTCAGCGGCGCGGAGCGCCGTCCTGGATGACGCTCGAACGCGAGCAGTTCAGGGGCGTGCTTAAGGCGCTTCCAGTGCGTTCCGATCTCACAATGCCGATCAGCGAAAAACTGATCGTCGAGCACTATTCCAGATAGCGGCAGCCACGGACGATAGCAGGCGGCCGGCAGGGCCGGGAAATACATGTTTGCGAGCGAGGCTATGGATAACGAAGAGCGCGAACTGATCAAACCCAAACGGGTCGAGTTCGACGAACGGGAAATCACGGCGACTTACGGGCGCTTCTTCGCCGAGCCCTTGGAGCGTGGTTACGGAATCACGCTGGGCAGCACGCTGCGTCGGATCCTGCTCTCTTCGCTGCCGGGCTTCGCGATCACTGCGGTCAGGGTTAAGGGAGTCCTGCACGAGTTCTCGACGCTGCCCGGGGTCAAGGAAGACATCGCCGATATCGTGCTCAATCTCAAGGAGGTGCGGCTGCGCCTGCACGAGGGCGAGCACTTGGTAGCGGCCTTGAAAGCGCAGGGCGAGGCCGTAGTCACGGCCCGTGACATCAGCGGCGGCCCGAGCCTCGAAATCCTGAACCCTGACGCGTATATTGCAACGCTCGACGCGGGAGCGGACCTCGACATGGAGCTTGTCATCCGGCGCGGACGCGGCTACGTGCCGGCCGAACGCGGCGAGGAGGACGAACCGATCGGCACCATCCGTATGGATGCCGTTTTCTCACCGATCCGCAAGGTTAACTTTACGGTAACCAACGCACGCGTCGGCCAGCGCACCGACTATGACCGGCTCGCAATCGAAATCTGGACCGACGGTTCGGTCGCTCCGCGCGATGCATTGACTTATGCGGCGCAGGTGGTGCGCGATCAGATTGGGATCTTTGCTGGCGCCGAGGAGGAAGTAGCGGTTGAACGGGCTCCGGCGATGCCCCAAGCCCAACCGCAGGTGAACGAGAATCTCTTTCGCCCGGTCGAGGGCCTGCCGATTTCGGTGCGGGCCTTCAACGGTCTCCAGAACGCCGACATCAAATACGTGGGTGAGCTTGTCCAGCGCACCGAGCAGGACATGCTGAAGATCAAGAACTTCGGCCGCAAGTCGCTTAACGAGATCAAGGAGGTCCTGGTAGACCTCGGCTTGTCGCTCGGCATGAGGCTCGAAAACCTGCCGCCGCGCAGCGAGCTCGACCGGATGTGGCAGGAGCAGGAACGGCGGGAATCGGCCTGACGCTCAAGCGCCGGCTCTCGCCTGGGGAATAATCGATGCGACACCTGAAACACGGACGCAAGCTCAGCCGAACCTCGTCCCATCGCAAGGCCCTGTTTCGCAACTTGGTCCTAAGCCTGATTCGCCACGGGCGGGTGCGAACAACCGACGCCAAGGCCAAGGAATTGCGCGGCCACGCCGACCGGATAGTCACTCTCGGCAAACGAGGCGACTTGGCAGCACGCCGCAGGGCATACGCCCTTATCGGATCGCATCAGGCGGTGAAAAAGCTTTTCGACGAGATCGCACCGCAATTTAAAGACCGTGCCGGCGGCTACACCAGAGTCGTGAAGATCGGCACGCGCAGGGGCGATGCGGCGCCGACTTCCGTAATCGAGTTCACAAGTGCAGGTGAGGGGGCGCAGGCCCCTAAGCGTCGGCGCAAGAAACCGGCGCGCAAAGAACAGGCCCCGTCTGAGCCTCAAGCCGCGCGAGCCTGACACGGTTCGCCCCAAGCGTCGTACTGTCGGCGAAAGTTCGGCCCCCTTCGTGCAGCCGGAGCGGACAAGTCCGACCCTCAACCTTCGCTCGCGTATGCTGCACCGTGGCCCACAGGGCGTTGGCAACCGGCGTGGCGGCGCTAAGATCGGATCATGAGTACTGAACTAGCGAACGCTGAGAGGTTCTTCATCGATCGCTTCGGGCTTACCGAGCGTTCTCTCGAGCTGGTGATCGGCAATGCGCTAGGACGCCGCGCCGACTACTGCGACCTCTACTTCGAGTATCAGAGCGCTGAGAGCCTGGGACTCGAGGAGTCGATCGTCAACCAAACCAGCAAAAGTGTAAGCCAGGGCGTCGGCGTTAGGGTGTGCGCGGAAGACCGGACCGGGTACGCCTACTCGGACGAGGTGACGTTTGATCGGATGCGGCTTGCGGCCGAGGCCGCAAGCGCAATAGCCGAGGAGCATGGTGGCCAACCGCTCGCGGTGCGCGTCGGCGAGCCGGTGCGCCGGCACGAACTCTATCGGGTGGAACACACGCCCCTGGAGGTTCCCGTCGAGGAACGGGCGCGCTTGTTGGGCGATATAGACCGTGTCGCGCGCGGCTTCGACCCGCGGGTACGCAACGTCCTGGCTTCGCTGTCAGCGAGCCGCAAGACCGTTATGGTCGTCAATGGCGAGGGCCAGGTGGCGGCCGACGTACAGCCACTGTGCCGGTTGACGGTTACGGTGGTGGCCGGGGACGGCAAGAGTCGCCAGGTTGGGACTTTTGGCGGAGGCGGCCGAGTCGAGTACGAATTCTTTTTCAAAGATGAACGCTGGCGGGAGTATGCGCTCAAGGCGGCGCGGCAGGCGGTTATCAACCTGGATGCGGCTGAGGCGCCGGCGGGCGAGATGGTGGTGGTGCTCGGGCCGGGTTGGCCCGGGATACTGTTGCACGAGGCGATTGGCCACGGTCTTGAAGGCGACTTCAATCGCAAGGGAGTCTCGGCTTTTGCCGGGCGGATCGGCGAACGCGTCGCAAGCCCGCTTTGCACGGTGGTGGACGACGGCACTCTGCCCAACAGGCGCGGCAGCTTGAACGTTGACGACGAGGGGACGCCAACCTCGCGCACCGTGCTCATCGAGAAGGGTGTTTTGCGCGGCTATCTGCAAGATAGGTTGAACGCGCGGCTGATGAAAATGCAACCAACCGGCAACGGCCGGCGCGAAAGCTTCGCTCACGCACCGATGCCGCGCATGACGAACACCTTCATGCTGCCCGGCGAATCATCGCCGGAAGAAATAATCCGTTCGGTTAAGCGCGGTCTCTACGCGGTTAGTTTCGGCGGCGGCCAGGTCGATATTACCAACGGCAAGTTCGTCTTCTCGGCAAGCGAAGCCTACCTTATCGAGGACGGGCGCGTGGGACGGCCGGTTAAAGGTGCGACCCTTATTGGCAACGGGCCCGACGTTCTCACCCGGGTATCGATGGTCGGTAACGATTTGGAACTGGACTCTGGAATCGGCACCTGCGGCAAAGACGGCCAGTCGGTGCCGGTAGGTGTCGGCCTGCCCACCGTGCGCATCGACGGCATCACGGTTGGCGGAACGCGGCAAGCAGGCGAGTAGCGCCATGGACGGAACCGGACGCGAGAAGCCGACGCTTCTGGAATGGGTGCTGGACGTAGTCAAGGGCGCGGGCGCGAGCGCCGCCGAAGTGATGCTGGCCGAGGGCGAAGCGCTGGCCGCGGGCGTGCGGCTGGGCAACGTCGAAAAACTCAAAAGCTCGAGCGAATCGCGCCTCGGACTTCGCGTTTTTTCCGGCCAGGCGTCGGCCTCGGCGTCGACCGCGGAGTTCGGGCGCGCCGAACTCGCTAAGTTTGCCGCCGAGACCGTCGCGCTCGCAAAGGTGACGGGGGCCGACCCCTGGTCCGGGTTGCCCGAGCCGGGGCTTCACCCTCAGCACCCGATGGAATTGGACCTGGTGGACCGGGAGCACGGTCTTGTTGCCGCTGAGCGGGCGCTTGAAATGGCGCGCCGCGCGGAGAAAGCCGCCCTCGACGCGGACGCCAGAATAAAGAACTCGGAGGGAGCCGAGTTCGAGTCATCGCGGGCGACGGTATGGTTCGCCAACAGCCAGGGCTTTTTTGGCGAGTACTCGACGACCTCGTACGGTCTTTCCGTGGCACCGATAGCCGATAGCGGCGAAGGGATGCAACAGGGGTATTGGTATACGGCGGGGCGCAAGTTCGAAAAGTTGCAGGAGCCGGAAGCAGTCGGTATAAAAGCGGCGCATCGCGCACTTCGCAGGCTCGGCGCCAGGAAAATAGACACCTGCCGCGCGCCCGTGGTTTTCGACCCCGAAACGGCGGCCAGCCTTTTGCGCACGCTGGCTGCCGCCGCTTCGGGACCGGCTCTTTACAAGGGAGCCTCGTACCTGGTGGGAAGACTTGGGGAGCAGGTCGCCGGGCCGGCCGTCAACGTTATCGACGACCCGACGATGGTCAGCGGCCTGGGCTCGCGCCCGTTCGACGGTGAAGGAGTCGCTGTAAGGCGAAAATATCTGGTCGAAAAGGGGAAGCTCGAGACCTATCTGCTAGACAGTTACTCGGCGCGCAAGTTGAAACTTCAAACCACCGGTAACGCCGCCCGCTCATTGGGGTCGGCGCCTGACGTTAGTCCGTTCAATCTTTGCCTGGAGCCCGGCCGGTACGATCCCGAGCAGATAATCCGCTCGGTCGGACGGGGCTTGCTGGTCACGGAAATGATCGGTTTTGGCATTAACCTTGCCACCGGAGACTACTCGCGTGGCGCCAGCGGGGTCTGGATCGAGGGTGGTGAACTAGCTTATCCTGTTCATGAGATCACGATCGCGGGAAACCTTAAGGACATGCTGCTTGCGATCGAGATGGTGGGTAACGACCTCGAATGGCGCTCGTCGACGGCGTGCCCGACGGTCAAAATCGGCGAGGTGACGATCGGGGGCAACTAAGGGTCTTAGCGTGCGGCGTGCTCGCCCAAGCGAGATAACGCCGGTCTTTCGGCCTTCGGTGTCCGGGACGCTGCCCTGAACCGATGGCGGAGGCAAAGGGGGGCCTGTTGATAAAAGCAGCTTTCAGAAGCATTGTGCGAAGCCGCGGCGCTTTGCCAACAGACGTCGTGTTGGTTTAATCGGCGGGGGCTGTTGTCATGGAAGTGCCCGAGTCACTGGTTGGTTGGCAGCGGCTTGAAGCGAGGCTGAAGGGTGTAGGCGTCCCACGCAGCGCCGTCGCGGCTCTCGCCTCCCGCTGCACCCTGGTACGTTATCCCAAAGGGGCGGTGCTCTTTCGCCAGGGCGGCTCCGGAGACCTCATCTTCGTACTGCTGAGCGGTGCGGCCAAAGTCTACTGCCCGGTTCAGGGGGCGGCGAGCATTCTAATGGAAGTTGCGGCGCCCGGGGACCTCCTGGGTTACGCCGACTTTCTTGACAGCGCAGGGGCGCGCAGGCAGATCTTCGAAGTCCACGCGCTGGCGCCATGCAGTGTCGCGCTGTTCACTCGAAGCCACATTGCCGAGGTTCTGAACGCGCTGGAACTCAACGTGTTGGTGCATCTGCTCGAGCGCGCTGGTTCGTTATGGGCTGACATCATTCGCCGTCACGTCCGTCTTCTCGGGATGTCGCTGCGGGAAAGGCTTCAGGCGGTCTTTGACGAGCTTGGTACCAAGTTCGGCGTCGAGGATGCGCGCGGGGTTCTTATCCCCCTGGAAATCGGCCAGGAGGACCTGGCGCAGATGATCGGAAGCTCGCGTCCCATGGTCAGCCGGCTGCTCGCCGAGATGACTCAGCAACACAGTATCGCCAGGCAGGGTAAAAATTACATCATCCCGCGCACACCCGTTGTGCCTCACAGGGTGCACGCTCAACTGTTGCGCCGGAATATCGAGCGGATAATCGAGAGCAGGTAGCGCCAGAAGTTGATGAAAATGCCTTGGCGGGCTATCACGCCCTTGGCCTCGGCCTTGAGTTCGGCTTCGGCGGCGGCGAAAAACTGACCGAGCATCATCTTCGCCGCGCTATCGATGACGCGTTGGCCGACCTGCACCAACGGCCCTCCGATCTGCACGTCCCCTGCGTACCTTACCAGCGTCTGACCCGCGTCCTTGGCCACGAGATCGAGCGTTCCCCCACCGCGCAGGAAACCCTGCTTGCCCTTGCCGTCGATCAGCATCCTGTAGTGCTCGGGCGGGCGCACCTCTTCGAGTTTGATCTTGCCTGTGTAAACGCCCTTGACGGCCGAGATGCCGACATTGACCGTTCCGGCGTATTCGTTGGGGGCCAGGGTCTCCAGGTTGTCGCAGCCGGGAATCAGCTTGGACAGGCGCTGCGGGTCGTTGAAGAGGGACCATACGCGTTCGCGCGGTGCTGGGATGGTCTGTTCGCCGGAAATCTTCATAGTCGTTGGGTCCTGTTAAGTTGCGTCTCGATCGAGGGTCTCTAGAAGGATGCCCTCAACTTTGCGCGCGAGCAACCGCGCGTTCCGCCGCCTCCCGCGCAAAAACGCGGGCCTGTTCCATGCGCCCTTTGGCGCCCAAGACGGCAACTTCAGCCACGCCGGCGATAGAGAATCCTGAGGCGGGCTTTGGATGCTTGAAATAGGCGAATGCCGCGCCTGGGGCAAGAGGGACAAAGCCTGGGTAGCGCCCTAATTTGACAACGCCATTGGCACACCAGCAGTTATCATCGCGGCTGCCGCTGCGAGAACTGTGGCAATAATAAGAGTCCCCAACGGGTCAGAGCCGGGGCCTGCTGGGAAGAAGAGCGAGACCGTGGCAATGGAGCTCTACGACGCGCTCCGTGATCGCTACCTCGATTTTGAAGACGCGTTCGGAGATTGAGAATTCAAATTAGAACACTACCAAAGCTTGCCCGGCTCTGTACTGAGCTTGCTCGATCGGGCTTCTGCGGATTCGCTCCCGCCTTGCCTATCCCCTGTTAATGGTTAACTTAAAAGCGGCAGCGGGAAAGACCAGATGGATTTAAATCGTTTCACCGAAAAGCTCCAGGAGGCCCTGGCCCGCGCTCAGGCGGCGGCCGTAACCGCCCATCATCAGGCCGTAACTGTCGAGCACCTGCTTTACGCCCTGCTCGAAGACGAGCAGGGGCTTGCATCCTCCATTCTTCGCGTAGCTGAAGTCGATACGGCCGCGCTGCGTGAACGGCTTAAAGAGGAACTCGCGAAAATTCCCGGTGTTACCGGAAGCGGTGCGGACGCGAGCCAGGTTTACATAACACCGCCGCTGGGCCGCGTCCTGGCTCGTGCTGAGCAGGAGGCGGGAAAGCTCAAGGACGAGTACGTATCCATCGAGCACGTGCTCGTTGCGATGCTCGACGAACCCGGAACCGCGGCACGGCTGCTGCGGGAAGCGGGCCTGAATCACCAGAAGCTGCTCGACGCCTTGCGCCGAGTACGCGGCAGCCAACGCGTGACGTCGTCGAATCCCGAAGCGACCTACCAGGCTCTGGAGCGCTACGGACGCGACCTGACGCAGCTCGCCGCGCAGGGAAAAGTCGATCCCGTCATCGGGCGCGACGAGGAGATCCGCCGGGTGATGCAGGTCCTTTCCCGGCGCACGAAGAATAACCCGGTGCTCATTGGCGAGCCGGGGGTGGGTAAAACCGCGATCGTCGAGGGCCTCGCTCAGCGTATCGTGTCTGGCGACGTTCCCGAAGGGCTGAAGAACCGCCGGGTCGTAGCCCTGGACATGGGCGCGCTGCTGGCCGGCGCGAAGTTTCGCGGAGAATTCGAAGAGCGGCTCAAGGCGGTCCTGAAGGAAGTGCAGGAGTCAGCAGGCAACGTCATCCTGTTCATCGACGAGCTGCACACGGTGGTCGGCGCGGGAGCGGCCGAGGGAGCGATGGACGCCTCCAATCTGCTAAAGCCGATGCTGGCGCGGGGCGAACTGCACTGTATCGGCGCGACGACGCTTGACGAATACCGCAAGCACGTTGAAAAGGACGCGGCGCTCGAACGGCGCTTCCAGCCGGTCCTGGTCGGGGAGCCAAGCGTCGAGGACACCATTTCGATCCTGCGCGGCCTTAAGGAGCGCTACGAAGTTCACCACGGAATCCGAATCAAAGACTCGGCGCTCGTGACGGCCGCCGTCCTTGCCAAGCGCTATATCAGCGATCGCTTCCTGCCGGACAAGGCTATCGACCTGGTCGACGAGGCCGCGGCCAAGCTGAGAACAGAAAAGGAGTCGATGCCGGCGGAGCTCGACGAGGCGAGCCGCCGCGTCATGCAGCTCGAAATCGAGCGCGAAGCGCTGCGGCGCGAGACTGATCCCGCCGCACGCGAGCGGCTGGAACGTCTGGAGAAAGAACTTGCCGCGGCGCGCGAACGGCGGGCGGAATTGCAGGCGCAATGGGAACGGGAAAAGGCCGGACTTGAGAAGCTCTCGGGGGTCAAAAAGCAGATCGAGCAGACCCGCGTCGAGATTGAGCAGGCGCGCCGCGACTATGACTTGAACCGCCTCGCGGAGCTGCAATACGGCAAACTCGCTCAGCTCGAAAAGGAACTCGCGGCCGAAGAGCAGCGCCTGGCGAGCAACGACGCGGACGCCAAGCGGCTCATCAAGGAGGAGGTCGACGAAGAGGACATCGCTGCGGTCGTCGCGCGATGGACCGGAATCCCGGTCTCGCGCCTGATGGAGGGCGAAGTGCAGAAACTTGCCCACCTCGAGGAGCAGCTCCATCGCCGTGTCGTTGGCCAGGACGACGCCGTCAAGGCGGTTGCCGACGCGGTCATCAGGGCGCGTGCCGGGCTCAAAGACCCCAAGCGTCCGATTGGCTCGTTCATTTTCCTTGGCCCGACGGGCGTGGGCAAAACCGAGCTTGCGCGAGCGCTCGCCGAATTCCTGTTCGACGACGAGGCCGCAATGGTGCGCATCGACATGTCCGAGTACATGGAGAAGCATACCGTCTCCCGGCTGGTCGGTGCTCCCCCGGGTTACGTCGGATACGAGGAGGGCGGACAACTGACCGAAGCGGTGCGCCGCCGGCCGTACTCGGTTCTCCTGTTCGACGAAATCGAAAAGGCCCACGGGGACGTTTTCAACGTTTTGCTCCAACTTCTCGACGACGGGCGTCTTACCGACGGTCATGGCCGCACGGTGGACTTCAAGAACACCGTCGTTATCATGACCTCGAACATCGCAAGCCAGCTAATCCTGTCGTTCAAGGGTCAGAACTACGAGCGGATGAAGGAGCAGTGCCTGGAGGAGCTCAGGCGAAGTTTCCGCCCCGAGTTTCTCAACCGCGTCGATGAGATCGTCGTGTTCCATTCGCTCAGCCGCGAACAATTGCGCCGTATCGTCGATATCCAGCTCGACCGCCTGCGCGAGCGGCTGGCGGAGCGCAAGATCGAGATCGAGCTCACGGCCAAGGCGCGCGACTATTTTGTCGAGCACGGCTACGAGCCGGTCTATGGCGCGCGGCCGCTGCGCCGCCTGATCCAGCGGGAGCTGGAAACCGCGCTGGGCCGCAAGATCCTCCTGGGCGAGATCAAAGATGGATCGCGGGTGGAGATCGACGCCGGGCCGCAGGGTCTGCAGTTTCGAAGCTACGCCCTGGCCGCATAGCCGCAGCCGGTCGGAACAGCCCGCGGCTCGGGGACGTGCCTTGCAGCGATGCTCGTTTGACTCCGCTCCGGGCGCGATGTTACCTAACTTTTAGTGAGCGGGCGGGCGTGAAGGCCGGAGCCACCAGCGTCCGATCGATTGGCTACGAATCTGCTTCTGCAAAGCCGTGGTGGCCGCCAGCGCGCCGCTCAGGAGGCACACGGATGCGTTCCTTGCGGATAAGCGACCTGATAGTCGACCAGCGGGATCGTTACGTTTTTCGTGTTCACCGCTCGGCCTATGTTTCGCCGGAAATTCTGGAGCTCGAGCGCGAACGGATCTTCGACCGCTCGTGGCTTTACGTAGGTCACGAGTCAGAGGTCGCAAATCCGGGAGACTTTAGGACCCGCGAAGTTGCGGGGCGCCCGATCCTTTTCTGCCGCTCGAGCGACGGCGACGTGCGGGTGCTGCTCAACAGTTGCACGCATCGCGGCGCCGTCGTATGCCGCGAGGCGGAAGGCAACGCGAAAACTTTTCAGTGCTTCTACCACGCCTGGACTTTCAACAATCGCGGGGACCTGGTCGGCGTGCCCGATATCGCGGGCTACGGTCCGGCTTTTCGCAAGGAGGAGCTGGGACTGATTCCGGTGCCGCGAATGACCAACTATCGCGGACTGGTTTTCGCAAGCTTTGACCCGGACATCGCCGATTTCACCGAGTATTTGGCCGATGCGAAAGACCCGCTCGATACCATCCTCGACCAGGGTGAAGTGGACCACGTCCGTCCCGGGATGGAGATCGTCGGCGGGACCCATCGCTATTCGGTCCGGGCCAACTGGAAGATGATTACCGAGAACAGCCTCGAGAGCTACCACGTGGCGCCGCTCCATCGAAGCTACATCGAGTATCTGCGCCTGGCTGGCGCCGACGTGTCGCAGGCCCCGATTCGCGGTTACAGCGCGGGACTGGGAAACGGGCACGCAATCGAGGAATACGAAGGCAACTGGGGCAGGCCGGTCGCCAAATGGGAGCCGCGATGGGGCGAAGAGGCGCGCCGCGAGATCGACGAGCTGCGTGAGCGGCTTCGCGAGCGCTTCGGCGAGAAGCATGCGACCCGGGTCGCCGAATGGAACCGCAACGTTTTCATCTACCCCAACCTGATGATCAACGACATCATGGCGATCACGCTGCGCAACTACTACCCCATAAGCCCCGATTACACGGAGGTGACGGCCTACTCATTGGCTCGCGCCGGGGAGTCGGCGCGGTGGCGGAGCCTGCGGCTCGACAACTTTCTCACCTTTCTCGGGCCCGGCGGGCTTTCAACGCCCGACGACAACGAGGCGATGGAGTCATGCCAGCGTGGTTATCGGACAGTCAAGGAATTGGGATGGTCCGAGATGTCGCGCGGGATGACGCGGCCGCCCGAAGCGGTTGACGAGGAGCAGTTGCGGGCGTTTTGGCGGCGATGGGCTACGCAGGTGACGGGTGCCGAAGCTTCGACTGCGCGCAGACGGCTCAGGGCCGCTGCGCGGTAGGGTCCGGAGGCGCTGTACGAACGCGTCCGGGGCCAGGACTACATGGCGCGCACATAAAGCTCAGGTTTGAGGAACCTTCACGATGCTGACGCGGTCAGAGGCCGAGGACTTTCTCTACGAGGAAGCGGAATTGCTTGACGATTGGCGCCTGGACGACTGGCTCGCGCTTTTCACCGATGACGGGCGCTACCTGGTGCCGTCAACCGATAAACCTCAGAGCGATCCCAATACCACGCTGTTCCTGATTGCGGATGATATCGTGCGGCTGCGGGCGCGCGTTGCGAGGCTGAAAAGTCCGCATGCTCACGCCGAGGCTCCGCATTCACGCACCCGGCGGCTCGTAAGCAACGTGCGCGTTGCAAGCGACGACGACTCCGGCATCCGGATCGTGTCGAACTTCGCCGTGTTCCGCTATCACGGCGATATCGCCGACAGCTACGTCGGCCGCTACGAGCATACGCTGGTCCGCCTCGGGTTGGGCCTAAAGATTCGCTTGCGCAAGGCAATTCTCGACTGCGAAGCGCTGCGGCCGGCCGGCAAGATTAGCATCATTCTTTAGTTTCGTGCGGTATTACGCGGGTGCACGCGGGCGCGGGGCAGCGCCGCTAAGGTTTCCAGCTTGACAGTCCAAAGGCTCCTGTGAAAGCGTAAGGCTCGTGTCCGGTCCGGCGCGGCAGCGCAGTATGGGACCGGGGTAAATCTCAACCGATAGTTTAGGGTTTTCGGCTTCCACGCGGAGGTGGCGATGACTACGGCCAAAATCGGGCGGATGTGGGCGTTTCCGGGGGCCAGACTTACCATGCCCCGGTCGTTTCTGATGCAGGGCGGCGATAACACGCCGGTTACGTCGGTTACGCCGTCGTTCCTCATCGAGCATCCCAAGGGACTTTTGCTCTTCGACACCGGCTGCAACTCGAAAATCCTTGACGACCCGGTCGGCTACTGGGGACCCCTCGCCGAGCACGTACCGATTCAGTGGAATCGCGACGAAACGCTCGACCGCCAAATCGTCCGCGCAGGGTACAAGCTCGACGACGTGAAATACGTCGTGCTGTCGCACGCACATCTCGATCACGCTGGCGGGCTCGCGCTTTTTCCGAAGGCCAAGTTTATCGTCGGCGCCGGCGAGCTGCGCTACGCCTACTGGCCGGACCCCGACCGCCGCGGAGCCTTCATTCTTGAGGATTATCTGCCGACACGGAATTTCCAATGGGTTGAACTTGACCGGGACCTGGACCTGTTTGGCGACGGTTCGGTGCAGTTTCTCTTCACGCCCGGCCATACGCCCGGCGAGTCGTCGCTGATGGTCAACCTGCCCAATCGCAGGATCATCCTGACGGGCGATACCGTTCATCTGCGGGCGCAGCTCGCTGCCGAAGTTACTATGCCGCTCAGCGTAGACCCGATAAGTTCGGTCATTTCGCTCAAACGGCTTAAAGCAATGAGCGAGCTTTGGGACGCCAGGATTTGGATCAGCCACGATCCTGAAGATTGGGCCGAGTATCCGCACGTCGTCGATTAGGACACGCTGCGCAGCCGGTCCGGCGATTGCGTTGAAAAGATCCGGTATGCTGGAGTAGGCAGTGCGATGCCGGTCTACGAATGGCACTGCCGCCGCTGCGAAATCTCCTTCGAGGCGTTGACGCGCCTGAGTGAAAGGTCACGAACCAGGGAGTGTCCGCGATGCGGCCGGCTTGCGCACCGCGTTATCTCGCGCGTCGCCATCGGCTCGCGTTGCGACAACGTTGCAGCCAGTAGAGACGGCGACACGGGTGACTCCGAGTGGGCGGCCTACCGGCTTCCACCCGCCGACAGGTTTTGTTGGATGGACGATAAGGCGGCCGAACGCTTGGGTGCCTACCAGGCGGGGCGCGGCACCGAGTACGACGAGAAACAGGCGATGAAGGCAGAAGTGCGCCAGCGCCGTGGAGAGCCGGAACCGGATAAGCCACGGCTGGCTGAGGCGGATGTTCGTGGTTCGCACGAACACCGCGCCACCGGCCATTCCCACGGCAGCAGCGGCGATAGAAAACGCCCTTCGCGCAGAGCCGCCGTTGTGGCTTCCAAGCCTAAATCATGACCGGCGCCATCGCGGCGCCGTCATCGAGGTATTGGCCGGATACGATTGGTCCAGCGGTTCTTGGGACGCGGGCGGCTTGCGTGGACGGGCCGTCGAGGCGTTTGGACGAGTACCCGCGGGCCGGCGCGCGTTTCAGAGGGAGGATTGCGGGTGCGCTACGGTTTCGTCATTGACCAGAATCGATGCATCGGATGCCACGCCTGCACGGTCGCCTGCAAGGAAGAGCACAACGTCGCAGTTGGCGTCTTCAGGACTTGGGTCAAATACGTCGAGCGAGGCACGTTTCCACAGGTGCAGCGCCATTTCGGCGTGATGCGCTGCAATCACTGCGACCTCGCGCCGTGCGTGGAGATCTGTCCGACTTCCGCGCTTTATCGGCGCACCGACGGCATCGTCGATTTCGACAACCGGCGCTGTATCGGCTGCAAGTCGTGCATGCAAGCGTGTCCCTACGACGCGCTCTACCTCGATCCGAACACAAATACCGCTGCCAAGTGCAACTTCTGCGTCCATCGCATCGAGAGCCACATGGAGCCCGCCTGCGTTATCGTATGCCCTGTGCAGGCGATAATCGCTGGCGACCTGGACGACCACGCAAGCCGCATTAGCCGTATCGTGGCAACCGAGAAGGTTGCTGCCCGCAAGCCGCACAAGGGAACCAGTCCGAAACTATTCTACGTCGGTATCGACGGGGCGCTCTTGCAGCCTGCCGCCGTGCGATCGGAGGGCGGCGGCTTCGCTGTAGAGCCGCACGATGAAGGCGTGAAGGTCGCGATTGAGCCCGGCAACGCGCATACGGATCCGTGCAGTCGAAAGACTGGCGCAGGCGCGCCGCTCGACCTCGGGCGCGAGGCTTACAACGTCGCACATCCGATGCCCTGGGGATGGCAGGTCGCGGCCTACCTGTGGACGAAATCGATAGGGGCCGGCGTATCTATAGTGATCGTTTTGCTGGCGGCCTTGGGCAGGCTGGCGCCGGGCGGGTTCAGAAATATAGTCGCTCCGGCGATCGCGTTGGCATTCACCGGGCTGACAGGGCTCTTGCTGATTGGCGACCTCAAGCGCCCTGACCGCTTCTATTTCCTGTTCACCAAGCCGAACCCGCGCTCATGGCTGGTGCGCGGCAGCTATATCATCGTTGCCTACTCGGGGATTGTTACCCTCTGGCTGGCGGCGGGAGTGCTTCTGGACGTATCTCCAGGGCCGCTGCTTTTGGCGTGCGGAGCGCTGGGTGTTGCTGCAGCCGGCTACACCGCTTTTCTTTTTGCACAGGCAAAGGGCCGTGACATCTGGCAGAGCCCGCTCCTACTTTGGCATCTGCTGTCGCAAGCAAGCCTCGGCGGTTCGGCAATCCTGATAGTCGCCGGTGTTCTGGGTGCGATTCCAGCGGCGGCGATTCGCGAGCTGGACCAGGTCTTGCTCGCCGCTATCGTTCTGGTCGGTGCGATGACGGCTGGTGAGATCTGGACCACGCACGAATCCGAAGAGGCGCGGCTAGCCTGGGAGACACTGACGCATGGGGCTATGAGCGCCAGGTTCTGGCTGGGATTCGTGGCCGCCGGTGTTGTTTTGCCGGTGGTCCTGCTGGCATTGGCGCTGAGCGGCGGGCAGTTTCCCGAACTCTCGGTTGCTGCTGCAATCGTCGCGCTTTTTGGGCTGTTGCTTTACGAGGATCTCTGGAGGCAGGCCGGTCAGGCCGTGCCGCTAAGTTGAAGTTAAGGGGCACGCGATGGACGAAATTGGTCCTCTAAATCCAGCGGCTGCCGATCTTGAGTCGCCCGCCGGCGGGCTTGCCAGTTTTCCGCCGCCGGAGCGCTGGGATGACTGGTCGGAGCTCGAAGCCGTAGCCTGGCCCAACCGGGTGGAACGCCGCTACCGGCTGATCCCGACGGTGTGCTTCAACTGCGAATCGGGATGCGGACTGCTTGCTTACGTCGACCGCGACGAGAATCGGATCCGCAAATTCGAGGGCAATCCCACGCATCCGGGAAGCCGGGGGCGCCTCTGTGCCAAGGGACCGGCAACCCTAAACCAGGTTAACGACCCGGAACGCATTCTCTACCCGATGCGGCGCGTGGGCCGGCGTGGCGAAGGCAAGTGGGAGCGTGTTAGCTGGGACACGGTCCTCGACGATCTGGCGGCGCGAATCCGAGCCGCCCTCGTCGAGAAACGTCACAATGAGATCATCTACCACGTCGGGCGTCCGGGTCATGAGTTGCTTTACAACCAGCGCATCCTTCACGCCTGGGGCATCGACGGTCACAACAGCCATACCAACGTGTGCTCGGCCGGGGCGCGAACCGGCTACGCTTTCTGGCACGGCTACGACCGTCCGTCGCCGGACCATGCCAATGCGCGCTTCATCCTGCTGCTCAGCTCGCATCTCGAAGCGGGCCATTATTTCAACCCGCACGCCCAACGGATAATCGACGGCAAGGCACGCGGCGCGAAGCTGTGCGTCATCGATACGCGCCTGTCGAACACAGCTTCCAAGGCTGACTATTGGCTCTCGACGTGGCCTGGCACTGAGGCGGCCGTGCTGCTTGCGATGTGTCATGTGATGCTCGAAGAGGAACTTTACGACCGGGAGTTCATCCGCCGATGGGTGAATTGGGACGAGTACCTGCGCGAGGAGCATCCTGCAGAGCCCCGCACCTTCGAGACGTTCTTGCGCGTTGTCAAGGCGCTTTACGCGAGCTACACGCCTGAATTTGCCGAGCGCGAGTCCGGCGCGCCGGCGGCGGTTATCGCCGAGGTTGCCCGCGAAATCGGGCGCGCGGGGCACGCGTTTTCCGCCCACATCTGGCGCAGCGCAGCCGCGGGTAATCTCGGCGGATGGCAGGTGGCACGCGCGCTGGAATTCCTCGTAATACTGGCCGGAGCAATGGGCACCGAGGGCGGTACCCATCCGAGCGCGGCGCACAAATTCATTCCCGCGCCGCCGCTGATGCCGCCTCCGCCGCGGGTTTGGAACGAAATGACCTACCCGCGCGAGTTTCCCCTGGCGTTTTTCGAGATGAGCTTCCTGCTGCCGCATTTTCTCAAGGAAGGGCGCGGCAAGCTCGCCGTCTATTTCACCCGGGTCTATAACCCCGTCTGGACCAATCCCGACGGCATGAGCTGGATCGAAGCGCTCTCGGACGAGTCGAAAGTCGAACGCCACGCCTGCCTCACTCCGATCTGGAGCGAGACCGCGCTGTTCGCCGATTACGTGCTCCCGATGGGACTTGGCCCCGAGCGCCACGACCTGCTGAGCCAGGAAACCCACGCTGCGCGCTGGATTGCCTTTCGCCAGCCCGTCGTCCGGGTCGCGCTGGAGCGCGCGGGGCACCGCTTCTCGTCCACTTGCGAAGCTAACCGCGCGGCCGGTCTCGGCGAGGTTTGGGAAGAGGACGAGTTCTGGATCGAGCTTTCGTGGCGTATCGATCCAGACGGCTCATTGGGCATACGCAAGTACTTCGAATCGCCCTACCGAAGCGGCGAGAAGCTGACGGTCGAGGAGTACTACCGATGGATCTTCGAGCACAGCGTTCCGGGACTGCCCGAGGCCGCAGCGCGAGAGGGATTCACGCCGCTCGAATACATGCGGCGTTACGGTGCGTTCCTGGTTGAGGACCACGTCTACCGTACGCATGAGAAGGCGCATGCGGAAGACGAGCTGGAGGGCGCGCTGGTCGAGCCCGAAACCGACATAATTCGCAAGGGTGGACACGCGATCGGAGTCACGATCGACGGCAAGCCGGCCCACGGTTTCCCCACGCCGTCGCGTAAGCTCGAGTTCTACTCGCGCACGCTTAAGGAGTGGAAGTGGCCCGAGTATGCCGTCCCAACGTACATCCGAAGCCACGTTCACTGGAGCCAGATCGACCGCGAGCGCGGGGAGATGGTCCTGCTGCCGACCTTCCGCCTGCCCAACCTGGTTCATACGCGGTCGGCAAACGCCAAGTGGCTCTATGAAATTTCCCATCGCAACCCGCTTTGGCTTCATCCCGAGGACGCGCAGCGGCTCGGAGTCGGCACTGGCGATTTGCTCAAGGTTTCGACCGAGATCGGCTATTTCGTCGACAAGGTTTGGGTTACCGAGGGCATCAGGCCGGGTGTCGTCGCCTGCTCGCATCATCTTGGGCGATGGCGCTTGAGCGAGGAGACGGGCGGCGAGCGCTGGGCGACCGCCTTGGTCGAATTGAAACAGGTCGAGCCGGGACGCTGGATGATGCGCCAGTTGCGTGGCGTCAGGCCGTTTCCAAGCGCCGATCCGGACTCGATGCGCGTATGGTGGCGGGATGCCGGCGTTCATCAGAACCTGATTTTTGCGGTGCAGCCCGATCCGATAAGCGGCCAGCATTGCTGGCATCAGAAGGTCAGTGTCGAGCGCGCCGGCGCGGGCGATCGTTACGGTGACATCATGGTCGATACGAACCGCGCCCATCAGGTTTACCGGCGCTGGCTCAAGACGGCGCGGCCGGGTCCGGGGCCGGGCAATCTGCGCCGTCCACCATGGCTCGCGCGCGCCTATCGCCCGGCGACTGAGGCTTTCTTCTTTGACAGCTCGGCCTGATCCGAACTCGACGGTTCTGTGAAAGCCCTCGCCCGATTAGTCGCGACCGAGGGTGCCGTCCACCTGGCCGATCTATCCTTTTGCCGCTGCCGGAGTTTTAATAACAAGTATTATGAGAACCACCAGGGTTATGTCGCTGTCGCTTCCGCCGAAGCTGTTGCGCGAGGCAGAGCGCCTCGCCCGGCGGGAAGGGCGCACCAGGAGCGAATTGCTGCGGGAAGCTCTCCGGCGCTACGTCGCCGATAGCCGTTGGCGGGAACTCCGGGAGTTCGGTCGTTCGCAGGCGCGCAAATTGAGGATCGACGAAGCGGATGTCGAGCAGCTTATCGCCGAATACCGTGCGGAGCACTGAGTGCTCCGGGTTGTCGCGGACAGCAACGTCTACATTTCCGCCTTGAATTTCGGCGGAGTGCCGGATCGGGTGCTGGCGCTGGCGCGAAGAGGCCGGGTCCAGATATTCGTGTCAAAGCCCATACTCGACGAGATCGAAGGCGTGCTGAAGCGGAAATTCGGATGGCCACCAAGCAGGGCGCGCGAAGCGCTAACCGCGATAAGGAAGTTTGCGAGCGAGGTTAAGGCTGGCGAGCGGGTAGCAGCGGTGGACAAGGATGAGCCGGACAATCGCATATTAGAGTGCGCGGTTGCCGCAAAAGCAACGGTCGTGGTTAGCGGAGACTCGCACCTGCGGACGTTGGGCTGCTTCCGGAAAATCCGGATCTTGAGCCCCAAGGCCTTCCTGGACGCGATCGAAGGATGATCTCAAACGGGGGCAAGGGTGACTGAGGAAGCGCCGACTCGAATTCACGAGCAGGACTTCTGCTCGGAGGTCGCGAAGTGGGCTGACGAGATTTTCCGGTCCGACCCGAGTTCGCCATTTTCCAGCGCACGCATCGAAGGCCTAGGCTCCGGCGCGCAGCGCCGAAAGAAAAAGGACCTTCGCTTCTACGACAGGGGTGGAAAAGTGGCGCTCACGGGGGAAGTCAAGCTTCCCAGCTCGGTCGAGGGCCGAACGCCCTACGATAGCAAGCTGATCGAGGACGCTCAGGCCAAGGCCGACAACGCCAACGCCCGATATTTCTTCACTTGGAATGTCAACACGTTTGTCTTGTGGGACCGCTATCGACAGAACGTGCCGTTACTTGAACGTTGCGTTCGCGAGTGGCCAGCGGGACGAGTGTTTCGCGGCGCAGAAGAAGTTGGACGGCCGGAGAACCTTGAATACCTAAGGCGCCGCTTTATCCCGTCGCTTATGGCGGACTTGAGCGCCATTTACGCCGGGCGACGTGCGGATTGGGGGATGGCGCCTGATGACCTCTTCATCCGGTTGCTGGAAAGTCACCTGCAACCGCCCGTCGAATTGACACGCACTTACCTCGCCGACCGCGCTGAGAAGTCGCGCAGCTTCGACCGCCAATTGCAGGAATGGATGGCAGAGCAGAGCTGGCAATTCGTCCGACGGCCGGCCGAGGCCTGGGCCGAAGCGCTGGAACGTGCGGCGCGGACGATCGTCTACGTGCTTGCCAACCGGCTGATCTTCTACCAGTCGCTGCGCGCCCGCTTTCGCGATCTGCCGCGCTTGCGCCTGCCGAGCCGCGTGAAAACTGCAGGCGAAGCCTACGAAGCGCTGCAACAGGCATTCGAAAATGCGGTACGGCGGAGCGGCGACTATGAGCCGCTTTTTTACCCCCGCGAAAAGCAGGACTGGGCCGGGCCGTTAGTGTTCGAGCATCCGGGCGCACTCGATGCATGGCGCGGCGCGCTGCGAGGCATCGAGGCTTACGACTTCAGCCACATTTCATCCGACGTAGTCGGCAGAATTTTCCAGCGCCTTATCAGTCCCGACGAACGTCACCGCTGGGGCCAGCATTTTACCGGCGACGATGTGGTGGACCTGATAAACGCCTTCTGCATCCGGAACGCCGACGCGGCCGTTCTCGACCCGGCCTGTGGAAGCGGCAGCTTTTTGGTGCGCGCTTACTATCGCGAGCATCATCTTAATCCGCGCAAGCCTCATCTTGCGCTTTTGTCCGAGCTTTTCGGCTGCGACATCGCTCTCTATCCGTCCCACCTCGCGACACTTAACCTCGCCGCGCGTGAAATCAACGACGAAGCGAATTATCCGCGCATTGCCCGGCGCGACTTTTTTGACATTGGTCCTGACAAGCCTTTTTGCTCGCTGCCCGACGGCGACGGCGTGAGAGAAGTCACGCTGCCATTGCTCGACGCGGTGGTGGGGAATCCGCCCTATGTTCGGCAGGAAAGGGTTGGGAGCGAAGGGAAGGCCAAGATGGCCAAGACTGTGGCGGACCGCTGGCCGGGGCTCAAGCTTTCCGGGCGCAGCGACGCGCACTGCTATTTTTGGCCGGCGGCTGCGTACTTCCTTCGCGAAGGCGGACACTTCGGCTTTCTAACCTCTTCGTCGTGGCTCGACGTGGAGTACGGTTTCGCGCTCCAGCGCTGGATTTTAGAAAACTTCCGCATCATCGCGATATGCGAGAGCGAAGCCGAGCCGTGGTTCGAAGACGCGCGGGTCAAGACGTGTGTGACGATTCTTCAGCGCTGCACCGATCGCCGCGCGCGGCTGGCGACGCGGGTCAAGTTCGTTCAGTTCAAGCGTCCGCTCGCCGCGATCATCGGCGAGCCGCCCGACGGCGGTGCGCGCTTTGGTGCACTCGATGCTCTGCGAGAGCGGATCGATAGCGCCAGCCAGGATACTGAGAACGGCTATTTGCGCATCATCGTCAAGCCGCAGCGTGAACTATGGGAAGAAGGCGTCCGAGCCGCGCGCCTCTTGAGGGGCGCCGCAGACCAGCAAACAAACGGCGCAGAGAACGAGGAGGACGACGAGGGCGAGCCTCGGGCGGAAGCGTTCGAGCTCGGCGATAGCAACGGCTATGCGGCAGGCAAGTGGGGCCGGTACGTTCGTGCGCCGGACTTCTACTTCGAAGTGATGCGCCGATTCGGCTCTCGCTTCGTGCCGCTCGGAGAGATCGCAGACATCAGATTCGGCGTAAAGTCCGGCTGCGACGCCTTCTTCATGCCGCATGACATCACGCGGTGGGCGCTTGAGAAGTTCCGGGCGAACGCGGATTTCAGGAAACGCTACGGTTTGGACCGCGCGCCGGCTGAGCGCGGCGAAATCAAGATCGTGCGCGCCGGCGACGGCAGCGAGCATCCCATCGAGGCGGAGTATCTCAAGCCCGAAGTTCACAGCCTGATGACGATCGACCGGCCCGTCGTGCGGGCTGGCGACGTGGACCGGCTTGTCCTGCTCGTCGGGGAGGCCCTCGGTGAGCTTAAGGGCACGTGGGTCGCCCGCTATCTCAAGTACGGCGAGACGCAGACTTTCGCGTCGGCTAAATCGAAGGCTGTGCCGGTCCCGAAGCGATCGACCGTCGCGGCAAGAAACCCTTGGTACGACTTGACGAAACTCGTGAAACCGGGATTCGCTTTCTGGCCAAAAGCTACGCAATACCGACATGTCGCAGTGATTAATCCGGAGCCGCTGATCGCGAATTGCCGGCTGTACGACATAGGCAAAAAGGAGTCCGTTCCTATTGATTCTGAATGCCTCACGGCGGTCCTCAACTCCACGCTTGTGGCGCTCTGGCGGCATTACTACGGCAGATACACAGGCACCGAGGGTTCGCTGGACACGATGATCATTGATCTTGCTCTCATGGAGGTGCCGGATCCTCGCGATGTTCCACCCGAAGTTGCGGAGCGTCTGCGAACCGCTTTCGAACAGCTTTGCAGGAGGCCAATCGGTCGCCTCGTCGAAGAAGAACTAATGGATTGCCATTCGCCCGAGCATGCTCGGATTATAGCCAGCGGGCCGCTAAGGCTTCCGGACGAACTGCGGCAGCCCGACCGCCGGGCGCTCGATGAGGCGGTCTTCGAGTTGCTCGGGGCGAGCGAGCCCGGGGATCGGAGTAAGCTCGTCGATCGTTTGTATGCGGAAACGGCCCTACATTTCCGAAAGATCCGCGTCGTCGAAATCCAGAAACAGGAGCAGCGCTCCAAAACTGGAGCGCGCCGGCTTACTGCGGACGAGCTAGCGGCCGACGCTTGGGACGCTGTGGATCTGCCGGACCTGCGGCCGCTCGCGGAGTGGCTATCCGAAGAGCCGGGGCCCAAAGAGGTTTTTGCAGTTCCGGATGGGGACGCGCCAAACCTGGCATCCTCGTCAGATATGTACGACAGGAACGCGGTGTTTTTCGGCAAGGGACGGGGTGCCACCAGGATTGTGTGCGGATCGCGCGACCAAGCCGAGCTTTTGGCTCGGCTCGTCACGCTCGGACTGCGCGAGTCAGTCAGTTTGCCGAAGCGTCAGGAGGACTGCCGCGAATGCCGTGACCGCCTCGAAGCTCGCCTGGAACGTGCCCGAGCGGAATTTGAGGATCTCGCGGAGAGCCGGGGCGGAAATGACAAGGCACGCGCCGAGATAGCCGAGCTTTTGATGCACTGGTTTGTTCACGGCCGCGAGCGGAGAGGCACAGGGGCAGAACGTCAAAAGGCGTGAAAGGCTTCGCGGCCGGGTCCGGGGCCAGGCAATCTGCGCCGTCCGCCGTGGCTCGCGCGCGCCTATCGCCCGGCCACGGAAGCGTTCTTCGTGGACAGGTAGTGTTGCGTGACGCAAGTAACTTCAGCACCGCGCTGGGGCGGAATGAGATTCTTCGCTTTGCTCAGAATGACAAAGGTGAGCATTTTTGTTGCCATTCTGAGCGGAGGTTTCCGGAGCGAAGAATCCCGTGCCACCAATACCCTGCTCTACTTATTATTGAGACCCGACACTGGTAGGTGAGCGTCGGGCTCTGGCAGTGTGTCGAGTATACAGTGTGCCCGCTTGAAACATGCCTGCCTGTACGGCTGATTACCCGGTCCGACTGAATACCATGGATTAGCCGGGAACACGGAGTGCGAGACCATGTCGTTTTTCAAGATGCTGTTAGTTTTCTCGCCGTGGATGGCGTTCCTGCTTATTTCCCATGGATCGCTATTAAGGCTTAAACTGGGTGTCCTCGTGGCCGCCGTCCTGACCGTTGTCATGGTAGTTAGCCGTTTGCATCGCGGGGCCATCATGTGGGTTGGGATTATCTTCTTTTCATACCTGCTTGCAGTCGTCGTTGTCCTGAACAACATGTGGACCGTGAAGTACATGGGGGTGTTGGCCAACGGTGCCCTTGCTGCAGGCACGTGGGTGAGCATCGCAGTTAAAAGGCCTTTCACCTTGGAATATGCCCGCGAGCATACAGATCCGTCCCTGTGGAACTCGCCAGTGTTTTTACGCACAAACTACTTTCTAACCCTGATGTGGGCCGTGGCGTTCACGATTAACGCGTTCCTGGCCTGGCTGAAGAGTGTTCAGCCCACGATGTCCGGCTGGGCGTACGAGGCTATTTCGTACGGTTTGCTAGTCCTGGTTATGTTCGTAAGCACTTGGTATCCGCAATACGTCAGGCGACAGCGTGAAGCCGCTGGCCGTCAGATGGCGGCACGCGGCGGAGGTTTGCGAGGGAGGTCAAGGCTGGGGGCTGGTAGCAGCGATGGAGGATCATGAACAGGCCTATCGGGCAGCGCAATGTACAC
>JAJYVB010000222.1 GCA_021792265.1 Deltaproteobacteria bacterium
TGCGGAGGCGGACTCGCGCCCCTCCTCGACGAGTTGGTCGTTACCCTGGACCGCTTCCTCTTTCTGCCATCCCACGCAGCGGAAGCCAGTGCCCTTTGGATCGTTCATACTCATGCGTTCGATGCGGCCGATCACACGCCCCGGCTCGATATCAGCAGCCCGGAAAAGCGCTGCGGAAAGAGCACATTACTCAAACTGCTTAATGCCCTCGTGGCGCACCCCGTGTTGGCTTCCAATATCACTGCCGCAGCGACCTTTCGGGTGATCGAGCAAGACCATCCGACCCTTCTGATCGACGAAGCCGACACGTTTCTTACAAACAACGAGACGTTACGATCGGTCCTCAACTCCGGTCACTCACGAAACCTAGCGTTTGTGATTCGTTGCGAAGGCGAACAAAACGAGACTCGGCGGTTTTCCACTTGGGCACCTGTGGCGGTCGCTCATATCGGCAGTTTTCCTCAGGGGTTTTCAACTCTCGATGACCGCTCGATTCGCATCGACATGGAGCGCAAACCAGAGGCTGTTCGGGTCACGCGCCTAACCCGCCAATGGCTCAGCGCGGTCGAACAACTAGCGCCCAAGATCGCACGATGGGGAAAGGACAACCTTGACGCACTCAAGAACAGCGACCCCGAAATACCAGACTCGCTTGATGATCGGGCCGCCGATAATTGGCGGCCTCTTCTCGCCATCGCCGATGCCGCCGGCGGTGACTGGCCCTCGCGCGCACGCGATATTGCGGTTGCACTGTCAGACTCACGAGCCGAAAAGGACAGCTCTACCGGAAGCATGTTGTTGAGCGACATTCGTGACATCTTCCAGCAGAAGAACACTGACCGGCTACGTTCGAGCCACCTCTGCACCGCACTTGAAGAAATGGAAACACGACCTTGGGGAGAGTTCTATCGAGGGGAACCGATCACGCCGACGAAGCTGGCCAAGCTGCTTGAGCCATTCAAGATCGAACCCGGAAGCGTTCGCTTCAGTGACAAAACAGCAAAGGGCTACAAGCTTGAATGGTTCCAGAGCGCGTTCGAGCGATATTTGGCGCCGAAGACCACCCCGGCTTCTCCCCCCGCCTGAGCCGTCACACCGTCACAACCCTTGTGGCAGTAGGACGAAATGCACTTTCGGAGCCGTCACAATGCCGTCACACCGCCCGGAACACACCCGTCACGTCACACGAGGCTGGCCCTAGGTCGGCGAATCGACTTGCCAGCCCTTGAAGCGCGTAGGCATCATTTGAGCAGTACGCCACCTTGGGGGGACCAAATGGAAACTTACCAGTTACTGTTCGCAGGCGTCACGTTGGTAATCGGGCTGTGGGCCGCCTACGGCCTGCCTCCGGCCTATGCGCGTTTTGCGACGATGGCGATATCGCTTGTGATTATGTTCCTCGGGCCAAAAGTTTTCGGTCGGGACTGGTACTACGAGGGATACGTTGCAGGGCTGTGTTTTGGCGATTTCGTTGGAACCGCCTTAGCCCGCGCAGAAGCCGTTGGGGTAACTGACCGTTCAAATTAGGGCGCCGGCCGCTCCACCGCGCCAACCGGCCCGCCGGGTCGCCGCCTAACTTCGCGATAACGCATCTAGAATCTCCAGATCCCGCGCCAGCCGCACGGCCTCGCGCCGCATGGTCTCCGCCCTCGGATGAAGGTACGGCTCACGGCCTGGACGCCTGCCTCTGCCTGCCCGTTTGCGCGGGGTCAGAACTCGCCTGACCGGGTGCGAACGGTCCCGGTACCTTTGACTCGCGTAGATCGCGCCTGTGCCGCCCACGCACCTTCGACACCGCAAAATCACAAGTGCCAGGACGAGATCCACCGTCGGCTCATGGCCGGCGGGAAGGAACAACTCCTCGACCAGCCGGGAGCAGGCCGGACAGCGGAAGTATTTTCGCGAGCACGCCCCGGCCCGCTTCGACACCTTGGGCAGGAAGTCCGCCGAAGGATCTCGGACCGACAGGGCCGGAAGCTCCTCGACGACGTGCTGATGTTTTTTCGGCCACCCCACGCCCGTATTGTACCACTAGCCCGCGCCGCCCGACCGGACCGCGCGGCACCGCAAGCGTGCTCCTGAGGGGGGCATGCCGACTCGTGCGGACGGCACCCGCCTTCCCCGGCTTAAAAATCCGCTAGTCACCGACTCCCGACAGTCCGTCACCAACGCGGCCCGGTTCAGCCCGGCAACCCCGGTGTTGCGAGCCCACTACAATAGGAGGCCCTCAAGACACGCTTCGACACGGCCGGACGCGCCTAGGCGAGCAGGCATACGCCTTGCATCCAAGGCTCCAGGGGTTTTCTCAGTCCGCGAGCACAGATGAGGTCAGCGGGACGGGCAGATGGAGCAAGAGATACATCACTCATGCATGAGGACCGTTATCATGTCGCTCGCAGTACTGGCCTTTTCGATACTCGGAGTGACAGCCCGCGCCCGCGCGGCGACGGCGGTCCACGTCGCTTGTCCGGCAGACGATAGCATTGGAAGTCGGCTTTGCTTCGAAGTCAAGGAAGACATCAGAAAATCCGCAGCCTTCAAACTCACATCGCTTGGTCCAGCCCGTTACGAAATCGTCGTGGTGTCCGTTGACGACTCGGCGCCGTACCCTTCAGGCACGGAGTCGGCTGTGGCGGTCAGTTACAATCAATTCTGCGGCGCTCTTACCCTGGAGAGCAGGTTGGAAGTCTACGATGTTGGCTCTCATCGCGTTGCCGATGTAGCGCAAGAGATCTTGGCCGGGTTAGATAAAGTACTTGACGACCCCATCCCTGTCGCCACTAAGGCGTTCGGGTGCGCCTGGACAGGCTTGGGGAACAGGTAGAGGACCATGAGAACCTTGGCTATCTCGATGATCAGTCTAGCGCTCGCGCTCTCGGGCTGTACGGGAATGGTTCAAGCGCGCAACGATATGATGCAAGAGAAGATCGCTTACACGCAATGCCTGCAAGAGAACAGTGCCAACCCCGGCCAATGCGCAGGACTCAGAGAAGCCTACGAAGCCGACCTACAAGCGTACAGGGCTACGACGGCTGAATTCGAGGCTAGATTCGATTCCGGCCATTCTGTCTTCGTCGATCAGACAATTTCAAATTAGGACACCACCTGCGGGGACGATGCTCGACCCTGCCGCACTGACGCTCTCTGACAAGGGTGGCCACGATTTTAGCAGTGCTCGGCACTACCCAGCTTGAAACCGTGAGGACCGGAGCCGCCGAGGAGACGGCTACAAGCTGGCTCACTCTTTTCGACAAGAAGGACAAAGCCATCTGGCGTGCGCGTTGATTGCGGCGGGCGCGGGGCGCGACCTGACCTAGTTTCGGCGAAAATTTTTTGCGCAGCCGAGAGCCACTCCGAGGGTGATCGCGACCCGTGATGGGGGGCTCACCCACCCCCGACGAGTCCAGGGTTGCCCTCGGCCCGCCCTTCCCCACGCCCGGTTCCTGACAGCCAAGTTGACAGCCACGGCGTTGGACAGATGGGGACAGGACGGACTGCATGGGCATCGAGAAGTCAAAAAGCCCTACAGTTTGCTACGTTCTGAACATCGACGGACAACGCCTAATCGAATTAGGAATCCTGTGCTCTATCCTTCTGAGCTAAGGGGGCGCTCGGCAGGCTTCCCGAGTCTATTCGACCGTCCGCTCCCAACCAACCCTGCATCGCGACACTCCTTGCCTCCCGCCCGCTCGCACCGGAGCGCCTGCCCAATAAATTTCTCCCCCGGCAACCCGCTGTCAAAAGTTTCCGCAGAGCACGATCACGTACCGCAGCGCCTCGCATTTTCGGGCCTTTGGCTCGATGGTACCGCCCGTGCGCCGGGTCTCAGCCATCGCGATCACTGCAGGCCTGTCCTGCCGACCGGCCGCGCTTGCCTTAGTTCGCAGCCTTTGCAATAAGAGACCGAGCGCTCAAAATGCGCAGTGTTTGCGTGGCTCAAGGCAGTTCGGCAAGACGGCAAAATTATCGCTCGAGCGGACCCGCAAGGTTGCCAGAAGAACAGTCTTAAGTTCACCGCATGATGAGTCACGGCTGGCTTAGCCGGCCTTAGGTACGGCGACTGGCGCGGGCTATCCCAACGCCGGAAGTTTTCCGCAATTCGCCGGACCAGTTAAAGTAGCGTCGGGGACAGTTTGCCATGGGTTCGGGCATTCAATACTGCAGCCTGCGGATCGGCAGGCGTGCGACGGGGCAATATGCGGGCTGGGGAACCGGCGCCGCCATCATTTCACGGCCAATACCCGGCCGATACCTAATGAACGCGGGGGTGCTTGCGTGTACAGCGTAGATATAGACACCGGCGGGACGATGACGGACGGCCTGGTAACCGGCGGCGACCGGCCGCTGGAGATCAAGGTCGAAACCACGCCGCACGATCTGACGGTATCGCTGATGGCATGTCTGGAGTCGGCAGCGTCGAGTCTGGGTTTCGAATCGGTTCGGGCGTTTTTGGACGAGGTGGACCTGATTCGATGGTCGTCGACGGTTACTTCGAACACGCTGGCGCAGCGGACGGGTCCGCGGCTGGGGTTAATCGTCAGCCGCGGGCATGAGGACGACCTCTACGGGCAGGGCAAGGAGGCGTCGGTAGTTTTTGACTCGCTGGTCAGCCAGCACAACGTGATCGGGCTTGACCCGGGCAGCGACGAAGGCGCGGTGATGTCAGCGCTGCGCGGTCTGCTCACCGAGGGGATTCGGCGGGTGGTGGTGAGCTTTGCCGGGGCGTTTCCCGACGGATCGGCAGAGCAACGGATCGCGCACATTGTGGGGGAGCAATACCCGGACCATTACCTGGGTTCGGTGCCGGTTCTCGCCGGCAGCGACATTCTGCTGCGCTCAGACGACATGACCCGGACCTTTCTTGCATTGATCAACTCCTATGTCCACGCGTCGCTGGCAAATTCGCTGTTCCGCGCGGAAGACCTGCTCAAAATGGATCACGGATGGCGCCACAACATCCTGATTGGGCATATCAACGGCGGCGTGGCGCGTATCGGCAAGACCAAGGCGGTGGACACTATCGAGTCGGGGCCGCTCTTTGGGACGTTCGCGGCGGCGCGCATATGTGCCCAGGCCGGCATCGGAAAGGCGATCGCGCTGGACGTGGGTGGAACGACGGCCAAGGCGAGCGCAGTTTCGGGCGGACAGCCGGTATGGCTTCAGGAGGGCCATCTGTTCGGCATCCCGCTGCGATGCCCCCTGCCGCTTTTGCGTTCGATCGCCTTGGGCGGAGGCAGCGTGGCCCGGGTAACTGGAGGCGAGTTGCGGCTGGGGCCGGAGAGCATGGGAGCGGCGCCGGGGCCTGCCTGTTACGGTCTGGGTGGACGCGAGGCGACGCTGACCGACGCGCTCGTAACGCTGGGCGTAGTGTCGCCGACGCGGTTTTTGGGCGGGCGGCGCAAGCTCAACGTCGAGGCGGCGCGGAACGCTATCGAGCGCAACGTATCGAAGCCCCTTGGAGTGACCGTGGAGGCGGCAGCGCAGGAAATTCTCGCCAAGGCGCACGCACTGATCGCAGGCTTGGTGGAAGAGGTCTCGAAGGAAGCTGGCTGGAATCCGGCGGACG
>JAJYVB010000007.1 GCA_021792265.1 Deltaproteobacteria bacterium
ACGGGAAGCAATCGAATAGAGAACTCACTTAAAAGAACTCAGGCGATGCGGGCTAAGTTGCTGAGGAGTCGAACCTGCACTTGCTGGCCCGGGCAGGCCCGCGCGAACGGGCGCCTCTCCGCCAATGCCACGACGCACGGTGTCTTTGATGCGCCGGTGACAAGCTCCGCCGATGCCGGCAGCGCGGTGCTTGAAACGGCCGTCTGATGTCCAGAACAGGCCGTCACCTTCGCCGGTATAGACACCGGTGTCGGTCATGATCGCCTTAGACGGCCTTACAAAGTAAAAAATTCAACTTTGGACGCTTACTAGCTTCAGTTCCCGCCGCATAAGTCACCGTCTTGCCCGTAAAATTGCCCTTAATTGCTATGTTCTGGCCAACGTTGGAACGAGTAAACTGTCCATATATTATAATGGCCGCACGGGAACGACATGTGAATCGAGCGATGGCGGATAGGGGCACGCGTCGGTGGGAGAGCTTCCATGGCTCTAACTGGCAAATAGTTCTTCCGGTCACAGAACATGCAACGCCATCTTAAACCGCCGCGGCACCATCGACGAGTCCGCAACGCCAACCAAAAGCGCAGGCTCGCGCCAGCGCTCCGGTCTGAGTCGGTTTTCGCCGCACCCGATTGGCCTGCCACGGTCGCAGTTTTCACGGCGAGCGCGGCAGTGTACCTACGATGTCTCTCCAATCAGTTCGTCTTCGACGACCACGAAATGATCGTTCTCAACCGGCAGATCGGCCGGTGGTCGTTCCTGTGGAAATCATTCGCTCACGACTCGTGGTGGTTTCGCGATCCGGCCCATCTGCCGCAAAGCTCTTATTACCGGCCGCTCCAGGACGTCTGGCTCGGGCTCAACTACCATCTCTTTGGCCTGGCGCCGGCAGGATGGCACGTTACGATGGTGATGCTGCATCTGGCTGCGCTTTACCTGGTCCTGAAGATCGCTCTGCTGCTTTGCAGCAACCGATGGGCCGCGCTAAGTGCCGTCATTCTGTTCGGCTTGCTGCCGGTGCATGCGGAGGCTGTCGTATGGCCGGCGGCGGTTCCGTTGCCGCTCGCCGCAGTCTTCGAGCTGGCCGCCTTCTACCTGCTGATTCGGCGCAAAGCGCAGCCCCGATGGCGCCGGTTCGTGCTTCCTGGAGCTCTTTTCGCTGCCGCCTTGCTCAGCCACGAGAGCGCGGTAGCCTTTCCGGCTCTGGTAGCGGCTTACGGCTTTCTGATGAAAACGCCGCATCCGCAACCGCTGCCACGGCGGCCACAGGAGGACGCGCCGGCGGACTCGTGGGAGTCGGATCGGCCCGGGCTCAGGCGCAGCGTGATGCTTGCCGCGCCTTTCATGGTCGAGACGGCGCTGTATCTGGCCCTGCGGATGCTTGTCCTCGGGTTTATCAGCCGTCCGAATCCGGTCAATCACGCCACGACGATCGAAGCGCTGATGACGATTCCGAACGTCCTGGTTAAAGACTTTGCGCTTCTGGCGATCCCCTGGGATGCGGGTCCGTCGCATCGCCTGCTTTTGGTGCGTCATCCGGACGCGGCGAACTTCTATCTGCCGCTGGCAGCTCTGCTGGCACTGGTATGTGCGGCCGTAATTGGACTGGGCGCCCTTCCCCGGCAACAGCGGAAGTTTTACATGTTCTGCATAGCCTGGATGTTGTTCGGCGTCGCTCCTATGCTGAACCTGACCGGACTTTTCGCCCTGGCGCTGGTTCAGGATCGCTACCTTTACCTCGCGTCGATGGGATGGTGCCTGATGCTGGGAGAGGCGTTGGTCGGATCGACGCGGCGGCTCGGCTTTCATCGCTCGACCGCGGCGCTGGCAGCGTCGGCACTGGCAGGCGCCTGTGCGCTGTCGCTATGGAGCGTGCAGCGATTCTGGCATGACGAAGTAGCGCTGTTCACGCAATGCGTTCGGGCGTTTCCCCAGTCGGCGCTATGGCATAACCGTCTCGGGATGGCGTTCGAGGCACGCGGCAACCCCGTGCAGGCCGAGCGCGAGTTGGCCACAGCGAATCGTCTCGATCCCCAGGACGGCGCCACATTGTTCGACCTCGGCGTCGTTCACGCCTGGATGGGGCACAAGGCCGAGGCCGCCCGCGAGATCGACGCCGCCTTGAAGCGCCTGCCTAACGCGCCGCCGGCGGCCTACCTGATGCTGGCGCGGCTTTACCGTGAGGCAGGCGATCGCGAGCGCGCCGCCGCGGCGATGGCACATGTGCCGGCGCCTCTGGCTGGCGCTACCCCGGGCGTGAAATAGCTGGGCCGCCTGGCGCGGAAGCTCTGCTGCGCCCAGACGTCGCCGTCGGGATTGCCGCTCGCGACGTTAGATCAGACCATCACAGTGATTAACGCGGCGTTACCCGTGCTTGGTGCGCGCCGAGGAGGCCGGCGTGCCGACACCGACCTGCAACAGATCCTCACCCACGATGAGGTGCCCCGAGAAATTCTGACTAGCCTGCAACAGATGTGCGATCGGGTCATTGCCCGGCACGATGTGGTTTAAGACCAGCGTTTTGACGCCTGTCGCCTGCGCTACCTTGCCAACGTCCTGGATCGTGGTATGGGCCGTCTGCAAGTGATGGAGCAGAGCCTCGTCCCCTGGAGTCAGAGGAGGCGGAATCAAGTTATTAATCCAATCGGGGTCGATCACCTCGTGCACGAGAATGTCAGCGCCCTGAGCCATCTGAATCAGGTTGTCATTGGGGCTGGTATCGCCGGAGAAAACCACGGAGCCGTCATTGGTGTCGAGCCGGTAAGCAAACGCCGGAAAGACTTGGCCGTGAGAAACGAGCGTCGCCTGAACACTCACCAGGTTGTCCTGGTAAACGGAGAACGGTTTCATCGGCGGCGAGGGCGTGGTGTTCGCATCTACAAACCCGGGGATTGTGGGCAACGTGATGTCATGCACGTCGAATTCCGCGGTGAAATCGGGCCATCCGATGTCGCGCATGAAATTATTCATGGTCTGCGCGAAGGCCTGAAAGAGATAGTTAGTCATGCCGACAGTGCCCGGGTTGGGATTCGACGGATTGATGACCGGGACACTTCTCGGCGGCGCTCCCGGTATTGTAAAGATGACTTCCAGCTCCCCGCGCGGACCCGGTCCGAATACTTTCAGCGGTTTTGAAGGATTGAGGCCGACTCCGTGTCCGAAGTTGAGCAGGGCTGGGTATTCAACCGTATGATCGCTGTGCAGGTGGGTAAAAAAGAGAGCGTTTACGTTCTCAATGAAGGTTGGATTTCCCCGTTCAACCTTGCCGCCAGGGGTGTTGATGAATACCCCGGTGTTGAAGGCCTCGTTCAGTCGATGGGTTGACCCGTCGCCGAGGTCGATCAGATAGATCGAGCCTCCAACATCCAGCGCTGACGAGGTCCCGACACGGTTCGTGCCGGGCCACCATACCGGACCGCCGGCCGTGCCGAGCAGCACCACCTGGGTATGGAACTGGCTCGCCTCCTGCGCCCTAGCCACACGATCAAACGAGCGACTAACCGCCCGCGACGCGGCATCGAGCACAAGCGGTGCTGCGGCCAGAGCCCCGGCGCTCTTAAGAAACGTCCGCCGTGAGACACTACGCCTGACTGCTTCAGCGACGACCATGCACATAATAAGCGCTCCTTCCCCGAGCGGAATTTTGCAGTACGCTGGCGGTCTATTTCTCGCGGCGGAAGGTAGCACCGCCCCAAGCAGACCACAAGTGTCTTAATCTGCAATGTCAGGTGTCAAAATCGTGGTAGCGCCAAAAGCTGCCCGTTCGGATGTGTCGCGCATACAGCGCGCGTCACTTACTGGACGGACGTTACAGCACCGACGGCGGCTTGGCGAATAAGGTGGTGCGGCCTGTTTGGTCTGGGTAACTTGTACCAGCCGCGCCGGCCGCTCGCGCAAAATCGTGCTGAAGGC
The DNA here is from genome assembly GCA_021792265.1 of Deltaproteobacteria bacterium. Lineage (GTDB taxonomy): Bacteria > Desulfobacterota > Binatia > Binatales > Binataceae > JAJYVB01. The sequence continues at coordinate 3,913 of JAJYVB010000007.1, forward strand.
TCTCCCGCAACGAAGCGGATTACGCCAAGGCGGGCCCGCCCGGGCCCTCTTCTGGAGGTTGGAAGAGGGCCGGGCGGCGAGGGACGGGAGGGAGGAGGTAGCGGAGGAGGATCGAGGCAGGGAGCGTAAAGAAGCCGGCCGTATTGAAAGCAGGAGATACCGGCGCTGAAAGGTCGAATGCCGAATTGTCGCGCACCCGGGATTTCACTGACCGCAACGGGCGCGGCTTAAGGGTGGACGCCGAGGCGGCGCCCGGCCGCGTACCGCTTGACCCGTCGGAAATTATCAACGGTCCCCCTTTTGGCAGCGTACCGTGGGGGCGCCGGTCGGCGTCGTAGGCGGTGTCGGAACGAAAAAACGCGAGCGCCGAGCCGTCACCGGCCGAGGCAAACGCGCGACTCTCAAGCGGCGCGGCGCCGAGCTTCAGCCGGGCGATCGGAGGGGCAACTGATCGTGTCGGCGTCGCGTCCATGGGCGCACTGTAATGACGCCGGCGGTGTCAAATAAGGCTGAAATCTTTCACCACCGGCCGTCGCCGCGCGATCCGGAAGGGCGAGCTGCAAGCGTGAAGCGGTCCTGCGCATCCCGCGGCGGATGCCGGCTATCGCCAGATTACGGCGTGGCGCAGCGGTTATTCGGCGGGACCGAAAGCGACGGTCGCAGTGCCAACCACCAGACGCTCGCCGTCTTCGTTTTCCATCCAGACGTCGAGGTCGGCAGAGCGCGCGGCCTGGTCGGTATGCGTGACGAAACCGTGCAGGGTCAGTTCCACGCCCGGATGCACGAAAGAGCGGAAAGTCGTGCCGATGCGGGCCAGTTGGCCGCTGCCCGAGCCTAGCCAGTCCGTGACGAGCTTGGCCAGGATGCCGAGCGTCATGTTGCCTGGCGTAAGCATGGCGGGCAGTCCCTCCTCGCGCCGCGCGTCCTCATCGCTCATGAAGCGCGGCGTGCTCATGCCGCATGCCAGGGCGTAGTTGCGCGCTTGTTCGCGCGTGATGACGATGGCGTGCGGCCCGAGCATTTCGCCGATTACGACCGTCTCGAAGGTTTTTGCCGGTGCGCGAGTGACCACCGCGAGGTGCCCCCGCTTAGCTGCGATAAACGAAGCGATGGTCGATATGGGCGACCGTCTCGCCACGCTGGTTGGTAAGTGTCGAGCGCAGGACGACGAAGCTCATCTTGCCGCTGCGGCCGGTCTTCTCGTACGTCTCTCTCATGCTCGAGGCCAAGGTTATCCGGTCGCCCTCGCGAATCGGGGCGAGGTACTCGAGGTCCTGGCCCGCGGCAAAGGCCTCGTCGTAGCGCGGCATGCAACGGTAGATCTTCTCGCTGCGCTTGAGCAGCACTGCGAAGGAGGGCGGAGCCGTTAGCAGTTGGTCGTCCGGGCTTGGCTCATTGTAGGCCGGATTGTCCTCGCCTATGGCCGCGCAGTAATCGCGGATCATCTGTGCGGTGACCGTAACCGGCTCCGTCAGATCGAAGAGTTTGCCGAGCAGCGACGGGTCGAACCGCTCTGGCGCCTGCTCGCTCCCGGACTCTGCCTGGCGTCCCTCCTGCGGCTCGAACCGTCCGCTCTCAAACGAATCGTACTCGTCGCTAGACATCGCTGGCTGTGTGGGAGCGCTGCGGTGAGCGGCGCCCGGGTCGGAAATCGATCGCGTCGTAGCGCCCGTCGCGGAGCTCACGCACCAGCTCCTCCATGGTGCGGATATCGGCCTCGAAGCGGGTTGCGCACAGCCCGATCAGGCTTACCAGGTGACTGTCGGAGCCGCCCACCATGCGGTAGCCGTGAGTCTCGGCAAGCTCGCGGCTCTGCAGTTCCTCGCCCTTGCGCGATCCGCCGTTGAGAACTTCGACTGCAACTACATTGCGAAGAGGTTCCCGATGCCGGTAGTGCTCCCAGAGCCCGATGGTCGGCCGGCCAGGATGGCAGGGAACGACGACGGCACCGCTTTGGGCAGCCGCGTCGATTAGTTCCTGCGCGTTCAGATGGACGTTGGCGAAGTCAAAGCGGTGCAAAAGCTCCCCGTTCACTCCGAACACCAGCATGTGGCCATAGTCGGTCTCGACCTCCGACGCCCGCATCACGACCAGACCGAAGCGGTCTTCGAGTTCGCGATAATCGGCGTCGCGATCGAACTTGCGGTGCTCGGTGAGCACGATTCCGTCCACGGGACGCTCGTCCCGGCGCAGCCGAATCCAGTTCAGGTACGCTTCGACCGGGGCCCGGCTGTCCTCGGACGACTCGCTGTGGCTATGAAGGTCCAGGATCGTTCCCACGCCGCGCTGAATCCTTAATTCCCGAAATTCCCGAGGTCCTGTCGTGTCGGCCAAAGCGCGGGCGAGTCCAGCCCGGCCCGCTCTCGACGTTCGTCTCCGCTTGGCTCCCTATTCTAGCCAGTTGCGGCGCGGCGTCGAAAGACCGGAAGCAGAACTAGCCAGCCGGCTTGCGCGCCAGCATTATAGTTTGACGGACTTCAACTTCCTGATCGAGCCGCGGCGCCAATACTTCATCGGCAATCCGCTGGGCAATCTCCCGCCCGCTCGCGATCCCGACCCATCGGATGCGCAGCCACTCGGCGACGTCTCGCCACGTCAGCCGGAAAGTGAGGGTCTGCATCTCGACCTGAAGCCCCGCGGCGCGGCCCGCTGCCAGATAACGCTCGGGCCCGCGATCGATGCGCCGGGTGAGGCTGTGGTCGAACGCGCTTTTTTCGAACTCGGCCCACTGCTCAGGCGCCATCAGGGAGCGTAGTGCTCCTCTGGCCGATCCGCCGCCAAGCGTCGCGACCAGAAGCGCGCCTGGCTTGAGCACGCGTGCAATGTCCGAGACGGCCAGGCCCAGCTCGTACGCAAAGGGGAGCACGTGGCTTGCCAACACCAGATCGAAGGACTGTGCGCGATAAGGCAGTGCGCACACCTCGGCCTGAACCAGATGCGCGCGGCCTGCCATGCGCCGTTTGGCCTCGCGCACCATCTCGAGCGACAAATCTATGCCGTGGAGAGATCCAACGTTCCCCAGGATCCCGAACGCGGCCAGATAGGTGCCGTTGCCGCAGCCCAAATCCAAGACGCTCGCACCAGGCCGCAACTCCGGCGCTATGCGTCCGATGAGCGTACTGCGCCGGCGCGCGTAATAGACACCCTGCCCGTAACTGGGAGCCAAGCGGTCAAAATAGGCAGCGATTCCCCGCTCGAACTCGCTCAGCGACTGTTCATCCCTCGTTTCCAGTTCGAACCCCTTTGCACAACGGCGGGCAGCCGTCGCAGCTCGTTAAGCAGCCCTATAGCGAATGATCTTGCGTCTCAGCACCTGCGCGGCCAAACCCATTAGCATCGAACCCTGCTTGTGCGCGTGCCGCACTCGGGCGTAAGGCATCTGCTTGTGGTCAACCGCGGAGGTGAAAATTGCATAGCCTGCTCCGGCCGCGCGCGACGCTACTGTGCCGCACCCGCACATGAAGCGACGCGGCGCCGGTCGGGCTCGCACGCGCGCCGGCGGGCGCTCACTGGCGGCGCCTCGCTTTAGAGCGACCACGATGGCCCCGATTCGAGTACTCGGAGACTTTGGAACCTTGGCCGCGCTCCCATCGCTCGATTGCTTCGCGGCTGAAACGCCAGTTGCTGCCCACACGGAAGCCCGGTAAGCGACCTTGGCGCAACAGGCGATATATTGTCGTTGGATGGACCCGCAGGAACTCGGAGAGTTCCCTTATGGTCATGATCTTCTCTTCGCCGGCCATAACTACTTCGATCCGACCACGCCCCGGCCTGCTGAAAAAACCCACTGCCGGGCGCCAGAAGTAATGACACCCTGATCCAGCCTGCGCCACTGTCAACGGGTAAGTCAACCGGTGATGCCATGGCTCCCTACGAGGCGTTGTATCGTCTTGCGCTTGACCGTCAAGGGCGCTTCGCAGCCTAACCTACGCACAATGGGCAGATTCATGCTCGCACGGCCCTCCATCGCGGGCCGCACACTACTGCATCTGCCTCCGGGGGCAGAAGTATATCCGCGCGACGGCTGCCGGGTTGCCAGCCCGCCTCAGATGCTGTCGCTAACCGCGTCCTCGCGCATCACCGGCTCGGAGCGTTGCTCGATGGGAACCCAGTGACGCATGTTCTCACCGATGTAGATCTGCCGCGGGCGCGCGATCTTCTGCTCGGGGTCACGCACCATCTCGGCCCAGTGCGAAATCCATCCCGAGGTGCGAGGGATAGCGAACAGCACCGGGAACATCCGCGTCGGGAAACCCATCGCCTGGTAAATGATGCCTGAGTAAAAATCGACGTTGGGGTAAAGCTTGCGGCTCACGAAGTAGTCGTCTTGCAGCGCGATGCGCTCCAGCTCGACGGCGATGTCGATAAGCGGGTTGCGCCCAGTCACGTCGAAAACTTCGTACGCGACGCGTTTGACGATTTTGGCGCGCGGGTCGTAGCTCTTGTAGATCCGATGGCCAAAGCCCATCAGGAGCCGTTCACCCGCCTTGACCTGCTTGATGATCTCGGGCACCCGCTTGACCGACCCGATCTCCTCCAGCATCCGCACCACCTGCTCGTTGGCGCCGCCGTGCAACGGGCCGTACAGTGCGGCGACCGCGGCAGCGGTTGCTGAATAAGGATCAACCTGCGAGCTTCCCACTGACCGCATCGCGTTGGTCGAGCAATTCTGCTCGTGGTCGGCGTGCAGGATGAAGAGCACGTCGAGCGCCCGCTCAAGCACCGGGTTGGGCTTGTACTTGCTCTCGGTCATCCTGAAGAGCATCGAGAGGAAATTTCCGGTGTAGCTCAGTTCGTTGTCCGGATAGACGTAGGGCAGGCCGCGCGACAGCCGGTAGGCGTATGCGGCGATCGTCGGCATCTTGCCAATCAACCGGCGGGTCTCCAGCCGGCGCGTCTCCAGGTCGAAAATGTTCTTGGCTTCGGGATAGAAGGTGGAGAGCGCGCCCACGGTGCTCACGAGAATCCCCATCGGATGGGCGTCGTAGCGGAAACCCTCCATGAATTTCTTGATGTTCTCGTGCACCATCGTGTGGATCGTGATGTTGTTGCGCCACGCCTGCAGGTGCTTCGAGTCGGGAAGTTCGCCCTTTACGATTAGATAGGCAGTCTCGAGGTAGGTGCTCTTTTCAGCCAGTTCCTCGATCGGGTAGCCACGGTAACGCAGTATGCCTTTGTCGCCGTCGATATAAGTGATCTTGCTTCGGCAGGAGGCGGTGTTGGTGAAAGCCGGGTCGTACGCCATCAGGCCGAAGTCCTGCTCGGAAACCTTTATCTGGCGCAGGTCAATGGCCCGAATTGTGTCGTCCTCAACGGGGATTTCGTACTGTTTGCCGGTGCGGTTGTCGATAATTGTGAGCGTGTTCTTAGCCATTGGTTACCTCGACGATGCGATACTTACAGCCGTCACGTGAAAGCTGTCACCGGGTCGGCGGCCGCTTTCGAATCCGGCACCAGCTTACAACTTTGTGCGCCCGTATCCAATAATCAATTCTTATACGAAGGGTGCCTCGCAACCACCTGCACTTCATCCGGGAGAGCACCGGCGCCATGCACCGCCCGGGCAGGTCTCGCAACGCGGCCGATGCCGTGGCACGCTGTTGGCCGATGGCTGGCGCTGGATAAGGGAATGGGAACCTTCGACCGCCTTATGAGTGGGATCGCCGGCTTTATCGTTGCCGCTATCTCGGCCCTGGGATACGGCGGCGTGATGCTGCTGATGGCGATCGAAAGCGCGTGCGTTCCGCTCCCTTCGGAAGCCGTGATGCCGTTTTCAGGCTACCTGGTAGCGCTAGGCCGTTTCGACCTGAAAGTGGTGGCTCTGGCAGGAGCGGTCGGCTGTCTGCTCGGTTCGTACGCCGCCTATTACGTGGGCGCAACCGGAGGGCGCCTGTTCCTCGAACGTTACGGACGCTACCTCCTGATAACCCGTCACGAGCTCGAACTGGCCGACCGATTTTTCCTTGACTGGGGAGCGCACGCGGTATTCGTCGGACGCCTGCTTCCCGTGGTGCGCACCTTCATCGCCTTTCCCGCGGGCGTCGCGCGAATGCGGCTGCTGCCTTTCAGCCTCTATACGCTGGCGGGGTCCTACCTCTGGTGCCTTGCCCTGGCATGGGCCGGGATGAAGCTTGGAGAGCACTGGAACCGAGTCGGACCCTATCTGCATCGGTTCGACGGCGTGGTAGCTGCGCTTTGCGCAGCGGCCGTAGCCGTGGCGCTTTATCGCCGGCTGCGAGCGGAGCGCTGATCGCACGCGCAACCCGCACGCGCGATCGGGCAGCGATTCGCCGTCTCGGCCGAGCGCCTTGCCGGCTCAGGCTTCCCGCGATATGCCTCTTGTTCCGGCGGTATCGGCAGTTGCGGCGTGGAAAGCCTTGGGGATGCACCCGGAGGGATTTCTGCCATGAAGAACACGCTCGTCGTGCTTGCGCTGGCAGCGGCCGTCTCGCTGGCCGCTGGATGCCGCGCCCCGCGCCGTGTAGTTATACGGCAGCCGGAGCGCACCCTCTCACTCACCGGTTATGGCGAGGTTCAGACGACTCCCGACCTTGCCACGGTAAGGCTCAAAGTTGTAACCCGTGCCGCCACGGCGGCCGCCGCGCAGGAGAGCAACTCCGCAATCGCGGCGAAAGTGGTTGAGGCGGCCACTAAGAAGCTCGGCGATAAGGGCAAGGTGTGGACTGAAAATTACACCGTCAACCCCATATACAAGGAATATCCGCCCAACTATCGCTATCCGCGGCCTGAAGCTCCTCCGGTGACCGGCTATGAGACCCGCAACATCATCGTCGTGCGAACCGCTGACTTCAAACTGATCGGCCCCGTCATCGACGCCGCGATTGCAGCGGGAGCCAACGGAGTCGACGCGCTCAACTTCAGCCTGAGCAATCCGGTTAAGGCCCGCGGCGAGGCGGTAACGCGCGCAGCGCAGGATGTCGAGGCGCAGCTCAAGGCGCTCGCAATCATCGGCGTGCGCCACGTCCGGCTGGTCAATCTGTCGGTTGGTTTACCGCAGCAATACCCGCAGCCGTTAATATTCGGCCGCGCGGCCATAGCCGCCAGCTCAGCCATAGGAGGGCCGGCCATGGAGCGTCCCGCCGTCACACCGGTTCGTCCGCATCAGATAGGAGTGAGCGCAACCGTCTCGGTCACCTACCGAATCGAATAGGCCCGCGTCCCGGCAGGTTCCCCTCAAATTGGGACCTCGCGAGGAAAAGCTGGCTTCCCCCTTTGGAGGCGACACAGGCTGCCGCCTTTATCGGCCGAGACGCGGCGATTGCGCGGTTTAATAGGGCAGCCCTACGTAGTTCTCGGCCAGCGCCGTCGACGCCGCGTGCGAGTTGAAAACATAGTCGAGTTCCGCAAGCAAAACTTTCTCGTCGAACCCGCTTGCGTCCGGAAAGGGATGAAGCATTATCGTCATCCACCACGAAAAGCGCTCCGCCTTCCATACGCGCGCCAGCGCGCGGTCGGAATAGCGGTTGAGGCCGGACGAGGATTTGTCCCGGTAGAATTCGACAAGGCCGCTCGACAGATAGAAGACATCGCTGACCGCGAGATTGAGCCCCTTGGCTCCGGTCGGCGGCACGATATGCGCCGCGTCGCCGGCGAGGAATAGCCGTCCGAAGCGCATCGGCTCCGCGACGAAGCTGCGCAGCGGCGCGATGCTCTTTTCGATCGACGGACCGGTTACCAGATCGGCTTGCGCCTTCGCGTCGAGCCGCAGTTTGAGCTCGTGCCAGAACCGCTCGTCGGGCCACTCCTCTAAAGATTCGGCGAGGCTGACTTGCAGGTAATAACGGCTTCGCGTGCGCGAGCGCATCGAGCACAGTGCAAAACCGTTCTCATGGCGGGTGTAGATTAGTTCCTCTGAAACCGGCGGCGTGTCGGACATCACGCCGAGCCATCCGAAAGGATACACCCGCTCGTAGGTGCGGACGGCGCCCGGCGGCGCGCTCTTGCGGCTGACGCCGTGAAATCCGTCGCAGCCGGCGATGAAATCGCATTCGATCTCGGCTTCGCGCCCGTCCTTGCGGTAGCGCACGAGCGGCTTGGCGCGGTCGAAATCGTGCAGCCTCACGTCTTGAGCCTCGTACACCGTTTTCATGCCCGCGGCCGCCCGAGCCGCCATGAGGTCGCGGGTGATCTCCGTCTGGCCATAGACGGTTACGGTCTTTCCGGTCAGCGCGCGAAAGTCGACGCGATGCCTGACCCCGCGCACGCAGATCTGCGTTCCGTCGTGAACCAACGCCTCGTCGCGCATCCGTGCACCCACTCCGGCTGCATCGAGCACGTCCACGGAACCCTGTTCGAGGACTCCGGCGCGGATGCGGCTCAGCACGTGATCGGCGGTCTGACGCTCGAGGACTACGTTGTCGATGCCATGGTTGTGCAGAATTTGCCCGAGCAAAAGCCCCGACGGCCCCGCTCCAACGATCGCTACTTGCGTACGCACCGGCCTTTGTCATCCTGGGCGCGGTCTGTGGAGGCGGCAATCCGCGGCGGTTTCCGAAAGCGCGGTTAGCGCTCGCCGTCTAGCTTCTATATGCGCGCTTTGATTCGGAATCTCCGTGCCTGAACCTCGCCCACGACTCATCGTATAGGACGAATCCGTCCGGCAGGGCAAGTTTTGGAAACGCCGGTTGCTGGACAGGCTCCGGTCGGACCTGGAAACAGCCGATTACGTCGCCGGTCGGCAGAGACCTGGGCGTATCGGTTTGCGAGCTATCAGGGTGGTGGGAAAAATTTTTCACCACCCTGCTCCCATCACTGTAATCTCTCCCGAGGGAGAGAGCTGAAGGAAGGAAGCTGGTTTTTTCGCAGGGTGTCGAGCGCCAACCTATCTGCCGCGTCTAAATCTCCGGTTTCTCAACACGCTGCTATTGGTGGCTTTTCGCTTTCAACTCGCGTGCCATCCTGTGATGCCGCGCCGCAAGTGCCCGGTCCTCTTCTGCAGCCCGCAGGTAGTCCTGGACAAGGGCGTTGCAGTGAACCTGGTTTGCGCCTTTTGTATAGATATTTTCGGAGGCGCGATGGAGTTTGACTTTGTTTTCATTCTCAGCGGCTTCACGGTCGTAATAGGTGGCGATAGCCTCGTGATCCGCCGGAGTTTTTGCTTTCGCGATCATCTGGTTAAGGTTCCGATCGGTGACGGCCGCTTGATCGCCGCCTGCTCTAAGCGCAGGCGCGCCGACCGCCAGTACTATCAGAGCCGCTAGTAATAAAATCGTTGCACGTTTCATGTTTGCTCCCGCTCGTTGAGCGCCTTCAAAACAGGAATCCGGTTTCGATAAGGCCCCGGACCTGTGCGGGATTTCTGCCGGCTGAGCCGAACACGTCGCCCGGCGTGTAGCCCATTGCCTGCACGAAGGAAACTTCGGGGCGCACGAAAAACTTCTTGTATTGATACGTCGGGGTCAGTGTTATGGACCACGCCTCGCTGCCCGCACCGTATAGCAGGTTAGCCGCTCCGTCGGTCGTGCTGCCGGTGCTTCCGATATATTCGGCTCGCCAAGCCAGGAAGAAATTGTCGGTTAAAGCATAGCTGGCAAGAAGCGCTCCGCCCAAGGTCGAGGTCGACCGAAAAGCGCCGATTTCCGGGTTGTGCGGCACCCAGGTCCATTGAAAATACGGCTGAATAATCCATGGCGCTGAGTTGTATGTATAGATCAGATTGTAAATTCCGCTGTTGTTCAGGAGAGCCGGTGTGGCGAAATTGGAAAACTTGGAAAATCCCAGATTCTGTCCGCCGACCGCCGTCAGCGTATTGGCTGAATTCAGGGCATACGCCAGCGAACCCCAAAGCCATGTATAGCTGTTGGAATAAAAGCCGTTGTTCCAGCTAATCGAAGCACTCAGAGGCCCCACGCTGTAGTTGAGCTGGACCCCGCGATTGATCGCATTCTCCTGGTTCCACAAGAGGCCGCGCTCGACGTTTATGTTTTCAAAGGTGAAGGTGTACTCCGCGCCGATCAGCGTGGGCAGATTGCCAGCCATAATCGAAAAGTTGCTGGTCGGCGCGATCTTGAGATAGGCGACCGGCAGCGGACCGTAGAGATCCGTGAGCGCTTTGCCGGCCGTAACCAACGGAGTTCCCAGCGCTGGAATGTCATACGCTCCGGCCTGCAAGTAGAACTGCACCACACCGTCTGACTTCTGGAGAATGATTTGCGCGTTGCTGATGTCCGTGCGTGCGGTTCTGTCTCCGCTTGCTCGCACGGGATGGTCCTGGACGATGCCGATTCCGCTCAGGACGCCGTTAAAGTCCAGCTTTCCCAGGTCTGACACGCCTGGAATGGTCTCCGCCAGTTGCGAAATCCCAGGGAGGTACGTGTCAATTTCCGTAGGCCCTGCCATCTGCAAAGGGCCGCTCATGCTTGGCGATGGAAGCGCCGGCGCCGGAGTTGGCGCGGGAGTAGCCGCCTTGCTTTGCGCTTCCTTTAGTTTGGCCTCCAGTTCCGCCTCGCGCTCCTTCATTCGCTGGAGCCGTTTGGTCAGTTGGTCGATCTTTTCCTGCTGTTCCTGTGCGGTCGGAACAAGCTCCGACCCGCTCGCCGCATGCGCGGTCGTCCATACAAGCATGGCTGCGAGCACCACAAAGGCTGCTCCCAGCAGCGCGGTAGTTCTGATGTTCACTGGTTTTTTCCCTTCAAACGGTCGTAGGAAACTGGTACTGAGTCCCGCCATGGTCGTTCTGTTGTTACCAACATCCGTGCCAGACTTGGCAGCCGGCACCAGCCGCGTTAGCCCGGCCGCATAACTGCACAAAAAAGCTAAGAATTACGATGCATTCAGAGACTTTTTGGGGTTTCCAGCCCCAGCGACACCATTTTTTACCTAGGGCCAACCCTTCGCTATCCAAACGCAACCCGCAAGTATCCGCTTCACATCCTTGATGTCTGTGCTCAGGGCGCAGGCATCGATGCCCGGTTTAAGGGCAGTCGAGGGGAGCGGGTCCGCTGCGGCCCAGCGGCCGGGGAAACGCTCATTGCCACGCGGGTACCATCTGTCATCGGGGTGTCGCTACGCGCCCGCAACGCAGAGCCGACAATCCGGCATACCGCTGCTCGGTGCATTTTCGGCTGGAAATCGGTCCGCCAAGTCCGCACAATAGGCGCCATGAACCAGGAACAACTCGCAAAAGAGATCCGCCGCCTCGACGGCGCCATCTCGCAGTACATACGGCCTGACACCTTTCCGCTGGCACTTCGGATGCTGGCGCCCGGCGAACCGGTGCCCGAGGGAGCGCGCATTCCCAGCCGCAGCGTCAAAGAGCAATGGATCGTATGCCAGGCGATCGGCGTTGCGCGCCGCTACGGATGGAGCATCGCGGTAGGCCGCGAAGATGTCATCTGCCCGCTTGCCGCCATTGCCTTCGGCTTTCGCGCGCCCAACGAAGAGTACCTGCGCGGGCGTGCCGCACTGGGGATGTACGGCGAAAGCGAGGAAGCGGCGTCGCTCCTGGAAGCCCAGGTCTGGAAGTTCCCGACCGGCAGTTACGACTACGTATGCGTGGCGCCGCTGGCACGCACCAATTTCGAACCTCAGGTAATTGCCGTTTACGCCAATAGCGCGCAGGTGATGCGGCTGGTAAACGCAGCGTTGTTCAAACGCGGCGGCCGGCTGCAGAGCACCACTGGCGGACGCCTGGACTGCGCCGACATCGTGATTCAGACGATGAGCACCGACGAACCGAAGGTGATCATCCCATGCAACGGCGATCGCGTGTTCGGGATGACCCAGGACTCCGAGATGGTCTTCACCTTCCCGTGGCACTGCGCCGACGAGATACTCGCCGGCCTTGAAGGAACGCAAAAAGGTGGCGTCCGCTACCCGATCCCGGTCGCGATGCGCGAGACGGTCACGATGCCGCCGCATTACCAGGACATAATGGCCCATCTGAACGAGCGCGATCAGACCACGGAAGCCAAAACACCCAAAAAAGGCTAACGGCAAAGGCCGGAGGGCTGGACATGGGCTCGATGCGGGCAATTGTGGTTGACCCGTCGGCCGCGCGCGGACGACTGGCCTTGAAAGAGGTGGCGCGCCCAGATGCGTTGCCCTTCGAAGCGCTCGTGCGGGTCAAGGCGGTTTCGCTCAATTTGGGCGAAGTCCGGCGCGCGCAGACGGCCGAGCCCGGATGGCGTCCCGGGTGGGATCTGGCGGGGGTGGTCGAACAGCCAGCCGCCGACGGCTCGGGACCCCCAGCCGGCACGCGCGTCGTCGCCATCATGGGCTCCGGCTCATGGGCGGAGGAAGCCGCCGTGCCAACCCAGTCGCTTGCCGAGCTGCCCGAAAGCGTGTCGTTTGCCGAAGCGGCGACGCTCCCTGTGGCAGGGCTGACGGCACTGTTCGCGCTGGAAAAGGGCGGAGCGCTCCTCGGCCGCAACGTGCTCGTGACCGGCGCCTCGGGCGGCGTCGGAATCTTCGCCTGCCAGCTCGCGCGCCACGGCGGCGCCCACGTCGTCGGCCTGGTGCGCCGCAGCGAGCGCGCCCGCTACGCGCACGAGGCGCGCGCTCACGAGGTCGTCGTCGGCGAAGACCTGGGCGGAGCGGAGCGCTTCGCGCCGTACGATCTGATTCTCGAATCGGTCGGCGGCAAGGTGCTGGCGCAGGCGCTTACGATGCTCAAGAGCGGCGGCGGCATGTGCGTGCTCTTCGGCACGTCGAGCGGGGGGCAGGTGACTTTCGACGCCTCGCGCTTTTACTCGACGGCCGGGGTCAGCCTGTTCGGCTTTCGGCTGGTCGACGCGCTGCTGCACACGCCCGGTTCAGTGGGGCTGGCGCGGCTTGTCCGGATGCTCGACATGGGGGTGCTCCGGCCGCGAATCGAGGTGCAGCGCCCGTGGCAGGAAACGGCAACGACGGCCCATGAGCTTTTCCACGAGCGCAAAATCGCTGGCAAGGCCGTGATGCTGGTCGAGTAAGCCCGGCGCTCCGGCCCTCATCCTCATCCGCAGCCCCGGTATCCGCGGCAAGAGCGGCCAACGCCGCTGTCAGCCGCGAAGCTTCACGACCGTGGCGCCGGCGCCGCCGTGGTACGGTTCGGCTTCGCGATACGACTCGCAATAAGCTGACGTTGCCAGGTATTCGTGGATTGCGCGGCGGAGCGCCCCCGATCCTACGCCGTGCACGACCCGGACCTCGGCCTGGCCGGCAAGCGTCGCCCGGTCCAGGAACTGCTCCAGCTCTTTCAGCGCGTCGGCGGCTCGCAGACCGATCACGTTGAGTTCAGCACCGGGTTCCTCGACCGACGAGACGACAAAGCGCTCCGGCCGGGCACCACTGGCAGGCGGCGCCGGTTCGCTGCGCTCGATCCGTTCCAGGCGCGCGGGCGAAACCTCAATCCGAATCCCACCTCGGCCTACCACGGCGCGCTCGGCCTCGAGCACGAGAAGCTCGCCGCGAATTTCGCCGAATTTGACTTGGTCGCCGACCCTGAGCGGCGCTGTGGCGCCGGGTTCTTCCTCGGCTTTCGCCACTACGCCTTCCAGGACCGCTCTCGACCGGCCCGCGAAGCGGTCAAGTTCGCGGCGCGAAACCGCGCCCTTCGCCGCCTGCGCAAGCAGCCGTTGGCCGTCGGTGCGGATTTCGTCGATCACACGGCGCGCCTCGGCGCTCAGCCGCTCGCGCTCCGTAGACAGGCGCTCGCGCGCCTGCGCCTGGGCCGCACGCGCATTCGCCGCGCATTCGGCTGCTTCCCGTTCCCGCTCGGAAAGGCGCATGGCTTGTTCCCGCAGCGCCGCCCGTTCGGCCTCCAGGCGTTCCAGCGATGCGTTGACCGCGGCGGCGCCCTCGGGAAGCACCCGCTCGGCGGCTGCGACAATCTCCGCAGGCATTCCAAAGCGCCGCGCGATGGCCAGGCCGTAGCTCTGACCGATGGAATTGGGTTTGAGACGAAAAAGCGGCGTGAGATGCTCCGGATCGAAGTCCACCGCGGCAACCTCGAAGTCCTCGCGCGAGTGAGCGTAAAGTTTAACCGCCGTCGAATGGGTAGCGACGGCCAGAACGCATCGCCGACCGGACAGATGCTCAAATAGCGCGATTGCGAGCGCGCTGCCTTCAGCCGGATCGGTGGCTGCGCCGGGTTCGTCGAGCACCATCAGCGCCGGCTCCTCGGCGGAAGCCAGGATCTCCGCCAGGTTGACCACATGGGCGGCAAAGCTAGAGAGGTTGCGCTCGATCGACTGCTCGTCGCCGATGTCGGCATAGATCGCCCGGAAAACCGGAAGCCGGCTCCCCGGCTGTGCCGGCACCGGAATTCCCGCTTGCGCCATCAGCGCAAAAAGCCCAATTGTCTTGAGCGCTACCGTCTTTCCGCCCGCGTTCGGGCCTGAGATAACGATCCCGCGCTTGCCTGGTCCGATTCGCATGTCGATTGGAACCACCTCGCGCCCACTCATTTGCAGCAGCGGATGGCGCGCCGCGGTCAAGGCCAAATCCCCATCCGTGGCGATCTCGGGAACCGCACCGCCCAGGCGTTCGGCCAGCAGTGCCATCGCATTGAGCACGTCGAAACGCACCATCGCGCCGAACGTGAGCAGCAGTTCCGCCCGATACCCGCGCACCATCGCGGTCAGCAGCGCCCGAATCCGGTATTCCTCGGCTTCGGCCTCACGCTCGAGCATCATAAGGCGGTTGTTCAGTTCGATGGCCCATACCGGCTCGACAAACAGCGTCTCACCCGACACTGAACGATCCTGGACGATTGCTTCGAGGCGCTCGGCAAAGTTTGGCTTGAGCGGCAGCACGAAGCGGCGGTTTCGCACTGTCACGACGCGGTCGAAGACAAACGGCTCCATTCCCGGAGCCTCCAACGAGCGCATCATGCGCGCCTCCAGATCGAGCCGTTCGCTGCGAAGCCGGGTACGCAGCCGCTTGAGCTCAGGGCTGGCGTCGTCGGCGATCGAGCCGTCGGTGGTCAGAGCTGAAAGCAGCGCGTCGGCAAGCTCTTTGGGCGCGGCCAGGTCGCGGGCCAATATGGACAGGGATGGAAAGGCTTCCAGACGCGAGCGCAGGGCGGCGGCCAGGGTGCGGGCGGCCAGCACGAAATCGCGAATCGCGGCGAGCGCAGCACCGTCGAGAACGGCGTCCTGACGTGCCGCGGCCAGCACCAGCGGGCGCTGGTCGGCGAACTCGCCGATGGGCAGCGAGCCGATATGGGCGCGCAGCGCGACCGTCTCGGCGCTAAGTGCAAGACGTTCCCGGACGGTTGCCGGGTCGGGCGAAGGCTTGAGCGCGAGGACCGCCTCGCGCCCCGGCTCAGAGCGCGCCAGCGCCGCAACCGCCGCGAGCACCTTGTCGAACTCGAGGGCGCGCAGGTCGCGTTCACGCATGGCGCGTTACGTCCCGCACGGGCATTTCGTTTCTCATTTTCGCCAAGGCTATTATTGAGCCAACCCCGTTCGAATGCATCAGAGGAGGAGCGATGGAGCGGATCCTTTCGCGCGTCGATACGGCAGGCGAGGAATTCCGGCAGACCCGCGAACAGACCCTGTCGGCGATCAAGCGGCTCAAGGAGGAAATCGACCGGGCTCGCGAGGGCGGCCCCAAGTGGGCACGCGAGCGCCACGTAAAGCGCGGCAAGCTCCTGCCCCGCGAACGGGTCCGCCGCCTGCTCGACCCGTCGAGCCCGTTCCTGGAACTTTCGCCGCTGGCTGCTTACGGAATGTACGACGGCGACGCGCCGGCCGCCGGCGTCATTACCGGCATCGGCCGCATCTGCGGGCGCGAGGCGGTGGTCGTCGCCAACGACGCCACCGTCAAAGGCGGGACCTACTATCCGCTGACCGTGAAGAAGCATCTGCGCGCCCAGGAAATCGCCCTGGAAAACCGGCTGCCCTGCGTCTACCTGGTGGATTCCGGCGGTGCCTTTTTGCCGCTTCAGGCCGAGGTCTTTCCCGATCGCGACCACTTCGGGCGCATCTTCTACAACCAGGCACGGATGTCGGCGCTAGGCATCCCGCAGATCGCCGTCGTGATGGGCTCGTGCACGGCGGGCGGTGCTTACGTGCCGGCCATGTGTGACGAAAACGTCATCGTCAGGGAGCAGGGAACGATCTTCCTGGGCGGCCCGCCGCTCGTACGCGCCGCCACCGGCGAGCGGGTGACCGCCGAAGAGCTGGGCGGCGGTGACGTGCACACGCGGCTCTCGGGCGTCAGCGACCATCTGGCCGACAACGACGAACACGCCCTGGAGATTGCTCGCTCGATCTTTCACAACCTTGGACCGCGACGGTCCGCCCTGGCGGCGGAACCCGATGAAGTCGAAGACCCCTTCTACGACCCGCAGGAACTCTACGGAATCGTCTCGACCGATCCGCGCAAGCCTTACGAGGTGCGCGAGGTGATCGCCCGCATCGTCGACGGGAGCCGGATGCACGAGTTCAAGGCACGCTACGCGACGACGATCGTCACCGGTTTTGTGCGCATCCACGGCTATCCCGTGGGACTCGTCGCCAACAACGGGGTGCTGTTCGGCGAGTCGGCGCTCAAAGCGTCCCATTTCATCGAGCTATGCTCGGCGCGCCGGATCCCGCTTGTGTTCCTGCAGAACATCACCGGCTTTATCGTCGGCAAGCGCTACGAGCAGGGCGGGATCGCCAAGGACGGCGCCAAGATGGTCAACGCGGTGGCCAACACGCCGGTGCCGAAATTCACGGTGATAACCGGAGCTTCGGCCGGCGCGGGCAACTACGGGATGTGCGGGCGGGCCTATCAGCCGCGCCTGTTGTTCATGTGGCCGACGGCGCGGATCTCCGTGATGGGCGGCGAGCAGGCGGCCAACACGCTGCTTACGGTCAAACTCGACCAACTGCGCGCCGAAGGCCGCGACATGACTCCCGAGGAGCAGGCCGAGTTCATGCGCCCGACGCTCGCCAAGTACGAGCGCGAATCGAGCTGCTACTACTCGACCGCCCGGCTATGGGACGACGGCGTGATCGACCCGGCCGAAACGCGCCAGGCGCTCGCGCTCGGGATCGCGATGTCGCTTGGGGCGCCAGTCGCCGAACCGCCGGCCTTCGGCGTGTTTCGGATGTGAGCGGCTGCCGGCGTCGTCTTGCGCAACCCTGTACTTGTTTTCTGCGCTGCGCTAGGAACTGACCGGGAGGAAATGCGATGCAACCTGCGCGTTCCGAGAAAGCCGTAACCTCGCATGCCGGCGAAGGCTCTGCGACCGGCCCGCGTTCGCTGAGGGAGTTCATCGCCGCCCTGGAGAAGGCCGGCGAGCTCGAACGATGGACGCGCCCGATTTCACTGCGCGACGTTGCCAGGGTAATCGAGTCGAGCGACAAGGCGCTGTTGATCGAGCATCCCGCGGGATACCCGATACCGATACTGGCCAATGCCATGGCTTCGCGCAGTGCGTGGGCCGTCGCTCTCGGCGTGCCGGAGTCGGAAATCCTCCAGGAGTCGCGCCGGCGCCTGGCGCGCAGAATCCCGCCAGTCCGAGTCCCCACCGGTCCCGTAAAAGAGGTAATCGCGCTCGGCGAAGAGGCGGACCTTACGACTTTGCCCGTTTACCTCCAGCACGAACTGGACGGCGCACCGTATATTTCGGCCGCGATGGACGTGAGCCGTATCCCCGAGGGCACGGGCTACAACATCGGCACGCGCAGGCTGATGCTGCGCGGTTGGCGCGAGACCGGAATCGACATGGTTGCGCCCAGCGACCTGCGCGCCAACTACCGGCGGGCACGGGAGCTGGGAATGACGCGCTTCCCCATCGCCATGGTCGTCGGAACCCATCCGTTGAACTACCTGGGCAGCCAGTTGGACCTGCCCACGGCCGACGAGTACGAAATCCTGGGCGGTTTGCGCGGCGAACCGGTCGAAGTGGTGAAGTGCGAAACCATCGACCTCGAAGTTCCCGCCGATGCCGAAATGGTAATCGAGGGCTATCTCGACGGCGACTGGTCCGAGGTCGAAGGTCCCTTCGGCGAATACCACGGCGGCTACGGCTCTGCGCACCTGAACCCGGTCTTCCATGTTACGGCTATCACCCGGCGGCGCGACGCGATGTTCCAGACGGCCACGATCGGCGGCCGCAAGCTTTATCACACCGACACCCAGGGGCTGATGAGCTTCAGCGCGGAGCTGGCGGTATGGGAGGTGGTGTCGCTGGCCGTAGGAGCGCCCACCCAGGTTTACTGCCCACCGGCTTCGGCCGGCCATCACATGCGCGTCTCGATGCGCGTGAAGAATCCCGGCGACGGCCGCAACGCCTTGTTGGCCGCCCTTTCGACGGCCTGGACTAAGATGGCGATCGTGGTGGACGACGACATCGATGTCTTCGACGATCGGATGGTCGAGTGGGCGATTTCCACGCGCGTCCAGGCCGACCGGGACACTTTCTGCGTCTCCGGGATGAGCTGCGCGCCGATTGAGCCGTCGCTCCCGCCCCACGAAGGCGCGCTGGTGACCACCGCCAAGCTGGGCATCGACGCGACTCGGCGTTACGACAAGCCTTATAATTTGTTTGACATTCCGCGCATGCCGTTCGCGGCGGCGCCGCTCGGCGAACGGCCGGAGGAAAGCGGCGCGAGCGTTGGCGAGCTGGAATCGCAGCTTCTGGACACGCTCGAATCCGGACCCCGGTTTGTCGACTTGCTCGAACGCTTTGGCAAAGCGCGTTCGTCGGATTTGGTGGCCGCAATCGGCTCCCTGCGCGAGCGCAAGCTTATCCGGCTCGACCCCGAGGGCCGTTACTGGA
Source organism: Deltaproteobacteria bacterium (assembly GCA_021792265.1). Classification (GTDB taxonomy): domain Bacteria; phylum Desulfobacterota; class Binatia; order Binatales; family Binataceae; genus JAJYVB01. The sequence goes on from JAJYVB010000007.1 coordinate 22,628, forward strand.
AAGCGGGCGCCTGACTGGCGGCGCGGCCCGGCGCGCCGCGCCGCGATTATCCGACAGCTTCGGAGGTGCTGGCTGCCGTTAGCGGCGATTTTACGACCGCGCCCAGCGGAATGCATCCTACGGCAGCCAGGCCGATCAGGAGCTGCATCGCGATGAACAGCAGGATTGCGTCATTGTAGCTGCCGGTCATATCGAAGATTTTGCCTGTCACCCACGGTCCGAATGCGCCGCCGATCCACGACATCGCGCTGGTCAAGCCCAGGAAGGAACCGTAGCGTTTGAGCCCGAGCGATTCGATCACGAGCATCGGCGTCAACGCCATCGGCGCCGCCACCGTGAACCCGTACAGGAGCACGAACAGGGCAAGCACCGGGTAGTGTCGCGCGCCGAACAACAGCAGGTAGCCGGTGGCGTTAATCAGCGCGTTCACCAACAGGGTAAGGCGCCCGGTCAATCGATCGGCCATCCAGCCCATGCCCAACTTCCCCGCTCCGGCGATAAACACCTGGATGCTAAGCACGCCCGTCGCAACTGCTGCGGCAAAACCCTGCCCCATAAGATACGGCACCAAATGGAGATAGGTGCCGAACAGCGTGCAGGTATACAGGAACTGTATGGCAGCGATCAGATAAAGCGACCTTCCCCGCACTCCTTCGCTGACCTCGAGGCCGGGCAGCTCCGCGGCCGGCGGCGATTTCCCCGGCGCTGCCGATTCCAGGGTCTGCGGGCGGGACCGTACAATCAGCAGGACCAATGGCACCATAATCGCGATCAGCCCTAGTCCCAACAGTGCAAAGCAGGCGCGCCATCCAAAGTGTATGTTGAGCAGGAAGGCCAGGGGGTTGATCACCGCGCCGCCGACCGACAACCCCAACATCGTGCAGCCCAGCGCGAAGCCCTTGCGCTCGTCGGGAAACCAGTTGGCTGCCACGAACGGACCCGGTACCATCGCCGCGGCGGTCGCACCAAGACCCATCACGGCGTAGGAGATCTGCAAGCCAAAAAAGGTGCCCGAACGGCTGGCCATGAGCAGCGCCGTTCCGGTAATCACCGCCCCAAAGGCCATCACTGAGCGCGCTTCAACCCGGTCCAGCAGCCATCCCACCGCCGGGGCGCTGATCGCCGCTGCAATACCTTGCAGCGCCATCAGGCCCGAAAGGTTGGCGCGCGTAACGCGGAAATGGTGCAGCAGGGTCATGAACAGCGCCGGCAAGGTCATGCCGACAGTCCCGTACGCCAGCGCTATACTCACGAACAGCGCGCCGATGATTATCCAGCCCCGGCGATCCTGCTCGGTCATGATTTTTTGGCGTTCCCGCCGCTCCTCGCTGCGCCGGCCGTAGCGCTCGTGTTGTCTTTACCCAGCTTGCGTTGCATAGGCCAAATTCGCCGAGCCTTTTGCCCGCCTCACGTTCGCTTCGCACCACCGGCCGCGAATAACTGGCTCCATTTTTTGCCGACCGCTGCGCGAAGCTCCGGGCTCGACGTGCAGACCGGCGGGAACTGATCGCGCCATTCGTAAGGCCGGGTCGCATCGATGATCGCGCGCGAATTGTGGCCCTTCTTGCCGTGCGGAATGATGGGATCGAGCGGACCGCTCCAGCAGCGCCGCAAAATGTCGATGTCCTGCTCCGGGTCGCATCTGGTGCAGACCGCCCACATCACCTCTTCCAGGTTCATCACGTCGATGTCGTCGTCAACCACCACGACGAAGCGTCCCATGTAAGCGCTGGCGTGGCATTGCGACGCGGTCAGCGCTGCCTGCCGGGCATGGCCCGCATAGCGCTGCTTGATAGCGATCGCCGTGAAGAGGCGCGAGCCGCCCACTTCATGGCACCAGACCTGCGTCACGTCGGGAACTCCGGCGCGCGAAACCTCTTCGTGAATCGCGGCAGCGCGCAGGAAAGCCCGATAATATGAGAGTTCGGACGGAGGCTTGACCGGCGGACAGCCCAGAATAATCGGATCGTTGCGATGGTAGAGCGCGGCGACCCGTACCACGGGCTCCTCGCGCATCCCGCTTGCGTAGTAACCTGTCCATTCTCCAAAGGGGCCTTCGGCCTGCACCAGGCCTGGTTCGGCGAACCCTTCAATCGCGATTTCCGCGGCGGCAGGAATCGGCAGCCCCGTCACCGGACCCTCGATGACCTCGACCGGCTCGCCCCGGATGCCGCCGACCCAGTCGTACTCCGACAGCCCCCAGGGCAACTCGAGGGAGCCCGCCATGAAAATCAGCGGATCGTGGCCGAACGACATCGCCACGGGCATGCGTCCCCGCTCGGCAAGCCAGCGCTCGCGATGCATGCGTCCGTGCTTGCCAGGTGAAATGTAAAAGCCGACGCGGTTTCGGTCATGAAGCATGACCCGATAGCAGCCAACGTTGACCCATCCCTGGTCGGGGTCGCGCGTGATATCGACGCTGCCGGTGCCGATGTAGCGGCCGCCGTCATGTTCGTGCCACTTCGGCGTGGGGAACTTGAGCAGGTCGACTTCCTCTCCGTTATAGACGTTTTCCATGACCGGCCCATCGCGCACCACTTTGGGCGGGATCGGCTGGAGCTGATGGTTTTTGTCCTGCCACAACCGCAGGAGCGTTGGAGCGTCGCTCTCTGGAGGCAAGCCCAACGTGAAAGCCAGCCGCTTAAGGCCGCCCAGCGAGTTGGCAAGCACCCGATAACCGCGCGGATGGTCCTTGATAGAGTCGAAGAGCAGCGCCGGGCCATGCTGATTCATCACCATCTCGGTTATTACCCCGAGCTCAACGTTCCAATCGGCCCCGCTTATAGTCTTGAGCTCGCCCAATCCCTGGACGTTGGTGATCCAGTCACGCAGATCCCTATAACCCATGACTTTACTCCCGTGCCCGGCCCCCAGTTGAACGGGCAGGGCGAACATCGCCCTATTGCGCCGGACCTGTCAAGTCAAATCGGCGGACGCTCTGCCCCAATCCGGCCGGGTCGAGCGCCACAGTAGGCGGCCAGAGCCGATCATAGCCCCGGTCAGGCCGACCGTATCCGGTAATCCTTGAACATCTCGCGGAGCCGCGTCTTGAGAACTTTACCGGTGGGGGTGCGGGGCATTTCCTCGGCAAAGACCACGTCGTCGGGCAGCGCAAGTTTCGGCAGGCGCTCGGCTAGGTAGCGGAGAATTCCGTCGCGGTCGGGAGTCCGCCCTTTCTTCAGCACCACGATCAGCAGCGGACGCTCGCCCCACCTGGGATGTGGCATGGCGATGACCCCGGCCTCGGATATGTCGGGATGCCCCACGGCCGCAGTCTCGACTTCGATAGAGCTGATCCATTCGCCGCCCGATTTGATTACGTCCTTGGCGCGGTCGACAATCCGCATGTAGCCGTCGGGATCGATGACTGACACGTCGCCGGTGTGGAACCAGCCCTCGGAATCGAAGGCGGCCGCGCTGGCCTCGTCGTTGCGGTAGTAGCTGCTCAGCACCCAGGGCCCGCGCACGCACAATTCGCCACGCGACTGGCCGTCGCGCGGCAATTCCTTGCCGTCGGGATCGACAACCCGCATCTCCACGCCGAAAATCGACCTGCCCTGAGTCGCCCGATAATCGAGCTGTTGCTCGCGCCCAAGCTTGAGCTGCGAGCCCTTCAAAGTGCCCTGGGTGGCGACCGGGCTGGTTTCCGTCATGCCCCAGCCTTGCTGCGCCTGAACGCCGTACTTGTCTTCAAATTCGGCAATCA
>JAJYVB010000008.1 GCA_021792265.1 Deltaproteobacteria bacterium
GGACGACGATTCAAAAAACAAGGGCGGCGAGTTGGGCTGGTACGCGCCGGACGAAATAATGCCGCAGATTTACGCGGCCGTAAAGGAATTGCGATCGGGACAGATTTCACCCCCCGTGCAGAGCCAGTACGGGTGGCACTTGCTCAAAGTCCAAGCCCATATCCAGCCGGGTATGAAACCGCTCGACAAGGTCTCCAGTGAGATACGCGCCAAACTCCAGACCGAAGAGACGAAGCAGCACTTTGCAAGCTGGGTCAAGAACGATCTGATGAAACGGCACGAGGTCGAGACGTTTCACTGACCGCCATGGCACGCGGCAAATCGGCACATCGAGTGCTGGCCGTAAGCATGGGTGACCCGGCGGGAATCGGACCGGAAATCATCCTGAAGGCTGCGGCTGCGATGGCGCGCCGCCCCGGCGCGCCGCCAATGGTGGTGGTGGGAGATCTCGAGGCGATGCGCGCGGCGGCCCGTGGGTTAGGCAGTGTGCCGGCACCCGAGGAGTGGCGGCCCAACGGCGTGCCGGCGCCCGCAGCCGGGCTTCTGCCGGTAGCCACAATCGGGCGTCTTTCGGCGCGCGCTCGCCAGCCCGGCCATCCCAGCGTCGAAGGCGGTGACGCCGCGTATCGCTACGTCGTCGCAGCGGCACGGATGGCGCTTGAAGGCAGGGCCGCGGCTATGGTCACTGCGCCGATAAGCAAGGAATGGTTCCAACGCGCCGGGCACAATTTTCCGGGCCATTCGGAACTGTTGGCCAAGCTGGCGCGCGCGCGGCTCTGGCGCATGATGTTCGTCGGCGAACAGTTGCGCCTCGTGCTTGTCACGGTCCATATAGCCCTCGCCAGCGTTCCCAAGGCGCTCACACGGGCCGGTGTCTATAGGACCATTGTGCTTCTCGCCGAGCATCTGCACCGATCGGGCGGCGTCGTTAGGCCGCGCCTGGGTGTTCTCGGACTCAACCCGCATGCCGGCGAGGCGGGACTTTTCGGCGACGAGGAAATTCGCGTCATCGCTCCGGCGATAAGGCAGGCCCAGCGGGACGGAATCGACGCCTTCGGACCGCTCGCTCCCGATACGGCATTCGTGCGCACCAAGGGGCATTTCGCTTTCGACGCCGCGGTCGCGATGTACCATGACCAGGGGCTGATAGCACTCAAGAGCCTGGAATTCGATCGCGCCGTCAACGTCACGCTGGGACTTCCTTTCGTTCGTACCTCACCCGACCATGGCACCGCTTTCGACATAGCGGGAAGCGGCCGGGCCCGGCCTGACAGCATGATCGCCGCGCTCGACTATGCGGGCAAAACGCTGGCAAAGGGCGCAGGAGCGCGCCGGGCGCTCGCCGCCTGAGGCGCGGGCCTTGCGATGGCGGACAAAATTACGATTCGGGGCGCGCGCGAGCACAACCTGAAGAACCTCGACCTGGAGATTCCGCGCGACCGGCTGGTGGTGATAACGGGGCTGTCGGGCTCGGGGAAGTCGTCGCTGGCTTTCGATACGATTTACGCCGAGGGACAGCGCCGTTACGTCGAGTCGCTGTCGGCCTACGCGCGGCAATTCCTGGAGCAGATGGAGAAGCCCGACCTCGATTCCATCGAGGGACTCTCCCCGGCGATCTCCATCGAACAGAAAACCACCTCACGCAACCCGCGCTCGACCGTCGGCACCATAACCGAGATCTACGACTACCTGCGCCTGCTCTACGCGCGCGTCGGCCACGCCTTCTGTTACAACTGCGGGCGCGAGATCAGCGCGCAGAGCGTGCAGCAGATCGTTGACCGCATCATGTCGTGGACCGATGGCACCCGCATTCACGTGCTGGCACCAATCGTCCGCGACCGCAAGGGCGAGTACCGCAAGGAACTATCCGAACTGCGCCGCGCAGGCTTCGTGCGGGTCAAGATTGACGGCCGCGCCTGGGAACTGGGCCAGGAGCCTGCGCTCAACAAGAACCAGCGCCATACCATCGAGGTCATTGTAGACCGCCTCGCCATCCGCAGCGGCATCGAGAAGCGCCTGGCTGATTCGCTCGAGGTCGCCTTCCGTCACGGCCGGGATCTGTTGAAGATCGAGCGCCCCGACAGCGTGTCCGACAGGGGCGTCTACTTCAGCCAGCGTTTTGCCTGCGTCGAGTGCGGGATCTCCTACCCGGAGATCACGCCGCGCATGTTCTCGTTCAACAGTCCTCACGGGGCATGCCCAAGCTGCTCCGGAATCGGCTCGGTGATGTACTTCGATGCGGAGCTGGTGGTGCCAGACGAAGAGCTCAGCATCAACGACGGGGCGATTGCGCCGTGGGCGACCATGACCTATGTCCAGCCAATCCTCGAAGCGCTTGCAGAGCATTACGGTTTCAGTCTGGACCAGCCATGGCGCTCGATCCCGGCACGTGTGCGCAAGGCGGTTCTGGAAGGTTCCGGCGACGAAAAAATCCAGTTCCGCCACCAGCGGGGCGACCATCGGCACGACTACGAGCGCAGCTTCGAGGGCGTCCTGGCATGGCTTGGCCGCCGCTATCGCGAGACCGAATCGCAGAGCATCCGGGAAACCCTGGAAAGCTATATGAGCATGCGTCCGTGTCCCGAGTGTGCGGGGGCGCGTCTCAAGAAAGAAAGCCTTTTCGTGCGCTTCAACGGCAAGGCGATCAACGCCGTGACCGCGATGTCGGTCAAGGAAGCGGCAGCTTTTTTCGCCGGGCCGGAGCTTAGCGCGCAGGAGGCCGAGATCGCCCGTCTCATCCTGAAGGAGATCCGCGAGCGCCTGAATTTTCTCGCCGATGTCGGGCTGGGCTACCTGACGCTCGATCGCAGCGCCAGCACGCTTGCGGGAGGCGAGGGACAGCGTATCCGGCTTGCCACGCAGATCGGCTCGAGCCTGGTCGGAGTTTTGTACATTCTCGACGAACCGTCGATCGGGCTTCATCACCGCGACAATCACCGCCTGCTCGCCACGCTTAAGCGCCTGCGCGACCTGGGCAACACGGTCATCGTGGTCGAACACGACCGCGACACGATGCTGGCGGCCGATAACCTCATAGACATGGGACCGGGCGCCGGCGCCCACGGCGGCTACGTCGTCGCGCAGGGGACGCCGCGGGAGATCATGCGCAATCCTAAGTCCCTGACCGGGCGTTACCTCGCGGGCGAGCTCGAGATAGCGGTGCCGCATCGTCGCCGCCAACTCAACGGCAACTGGCTTACGGTCCGCGGCGCGCGGGAGAACAACCTGCGCGATATCACTGTACGCTTCCCGCTCGCAGTGATGACATGCGTGACCGGCGTCTCAGGTTCGGGCAAGTCCACGCTCGTGCTCGACACGCTCTATCGTGCTCTCGCCAACAGGCTTAACCGCAGCCGCGAGCGCCCGGGCACCTACCGGACCCTGGAGGGACTGGAGCACCTCGACAAAGTGGTCTGCGTGGATCAAAGCCCCATCGGCCGGACTCCGCGCTCGAATCCTGCAACCTATACCGGTATCTTCACGCACATCCGCGAGCTTTTCGCGCAACTGCCCGAGGCTCGGATGCGCGGTTACGGACCAGGACGCTTTTCCTTCAACGTCAAGGGCGGACGATGCGCGGCGTGCCAAGGCGACGGCATCATCCGTATCGAAATGCATTTCCTGCCCGACGTCTACGTAACCTGCGAAGTTTGCGGCGGAAAGCGCTACAACCGCGACACGCTTGAGATCCGGTACAAAGGCAAGAACATCGCCGAAGTGCTCGACATGACGGTAAGCGACGCGCTCGGTTTTTTGGGGTCGGTGCCGCCCCTGCGCCAAAAGCTGGAGACCCTGCGCGATGTTGGCCTCGATTACATCCACCTCGGCCAGTCTGCGACAACGCTCTCCGGGGGCGAAGCGCAGCGCGTCAAGCTCGGCCGCGAACTGGCCCGGCGCGCCACCGGACGCACGCTTTACATTCTCGACGAGCCTACCACCGGCCTTCATTTCGACGACATAAAAACACTGCTCTCCGCGCTGGGCCGCCTGACCGACGCCGGCAACACGGTCATTGTCATTGAGCACAACCTCGACGTAGTCAAGACTGCCGACTACGTAATTGACCTGGGCCCGGAGGGCGGCGATCAGGGCGGCGAAGTTATAGCCACGGGAACGCCCGAGGAAATTGCTGCGGCGCCGGGATCGCACACCGGCGCTGCCTTGCGCGAGACGCTTGGCTCCCGGGCGGCGGCCTAGTTAAATTCCCGGCAGGCGCGCGATGCTCAGCGCCGAGCGCGGCAATGCCTACCGGAAGCGGGGCAGCACGGCTGTTTGTCGGCACCTCCGGGTGGAATTACGAAGGATGGCGTGAGGTCTTCTATCCCGATGATCTGGCGCAGCGAAAATGGCTTTCGTACTACGCCGAGCGCTTCAACACCGCCGAGGTGAACTATTCCTTCTACCATCTGCCCCGCACGAGCACTTACGAGAATTGGCGAGCGGCGACGCCGCCGGGTTTCGTCTTCGCGCTTAAGGCGTCGCGGCTGATCACGCACATCAAGCGCCTGCGCGGCGTCGCCGCACAATGGGAGGAATTCGTGACCAGGGCGCAAGCGCTGGGCGACAAGTTGGGGCCCGTGCTCCTGCAGTTCCCGCCGAGTTTTCGGCAAACCGCTGAAAACCTGCAGCTCATGGAGGATCTGCTGGGTTCCTGCGTAGGCCGGCCGGCATTTCGGATCGCGGCCGAGTTCCGCCACGAATCCTGCTTCGGCGATAAAATGCTGGCACTTTTGCGCCGCCATGACGCTGCCCTGGTGATCTCGCATTCGGCGCGCTACCCCGTCCCCGAAGTCGTCGCAACAGCGTCCTTTGTCTATTTCCGTTTCCACGGGCCCAGGGAACTGTTCGCTTCGTCGTATTCGCCAGCCGAGCTGAGACGATGGGGCGCCCGTATGCGAACCTTCCTGAAAGATGGCCGCGACGTCTACGCGTATTTCAACAATGACTTCGAAGGTTACGCACCCCGCAACGCCGCGTCGCTGGTCAAAGCCGTCAACTGGAGGACTGCCTGATGGAATTGCGGTTGGAACGGACAACTTGTGCGGCCGACGGCCGCCGGCGCCCGCGTACAGCCCGCGCTACGCGCGGGCACGATGCTGAAGCTCGGCGAGGATGCGGCGCGGCAATCCGTCAAAAGCCCCGTTCGACATCACAACCGCCACGCCTTCGGCCGCACAGTCCGCGAGCATGGCCGCGAGCAGCTCGTCGGTCGAGCTGAAAGCGCGCGCACGCGGACCCCGCAAGCTTATCGCCCGCGCCAGCTCGCCCACGTCAAGCCGCTGCTCCGGCGCGATCGGATCGTTTTCCTTGAAATAGACCGCTCCGATGTAGACGTGGGTCGCACGGTCGAAAGCCGCAGCGAATTGGGCCTGGAACACATTTCGCCGGGCGGTGTTCGAACGCGGCTCGAAAGCGGCAAGAATCGGCCTGCCGGGGTAGCGCTCCGCTACGGCTTCGAGAGTGGCACGAATTGCGGTGGGATGGTGAGCGAAGTCGTCGATGATTGCGACTCCGCCCGCCTCGCCAATCAGCTCCTGGCGCCGTTTCACACCGGCGAAGGTTGCGAGGCCAGGCGCGATTTCTTCGTCGCTAAGACCGACCTCGCGCAAGAGGACGTAGGCGCCGAGCGCGTTGACGACATTCATCCGGCCGCCGATCGGCAGCCGCAAAAGCCGGCTTACAGGATGGCCGTCGCGGGCCACGGCAAAGCATGCACCGTCGGGTCCGATACGTATCTCGCATGCGCGGAACTCCCCCGCGTCAAGGCCAAAGGTCAGCCTTCGGGCACGGGTTGCGGCGAAGACCTCGAGAACCGCCGGATAATTAGCGCATAGGACGGCCAGCTGCCCGGCGTCCATTTGTGCCGCCAGCGCGCCGAAGGCGGCCTTGACCTGCTTCAGATCGCGATAGATGTCCGCGTGGTCGAACTCAAGCGCCGTGACAATCGTTGCCTGCGGCCCGTAATGCAAAAACTTCGGCCCCTTGTCGAAAAACGCAGTGTCGTATTCGTCGCCCTCGATGACAAAGTCCATACCAGTGCCGAGGTAGTAGTTCGACTCGAAGTTCCGGGCTACGCCGCCGACCAGCATCGAGGGGTCGCGGCCCGCCGCTTTCAGAACGTGCGCAATCATCGCCGTCGAAGTCGTCTTCCCGTGCGTGCCTGCTACCATCAGCGTCCGGCAGCCCGGTAGAAAAAAATGAGCGATCGCCTCGGGCATCGACACGTACGGGATGTTGGACGCAAGCAAGGCCTGAGCTTCGGGGTTCGCGCGCGTGATCACATTGCCAACTACAACGAGATCGGGCGGCGGCGCGAGATTGTCCGGCGAAAAGCCAACTCCGATTTGGATTCCGGCGCGCCGCAGCATCGAGGCCGCGGGCTCGAAGAACTGGCTGTCCGAACCGGTAACCCGAAAGCCGCGTTCGGCTAACATTCCGCCAAGCGCCGCCATCGCGCTGCCCGCGACTCCCATCAGGTGCACGCGGCGAACGGTTGCCGGAATAGCCGCCCGGCAGCTAAGCATCCCGCAGTTCCTCCAGGATAAGGTCGTGCGCCCGGGGGCGAAACTCTCGAATCGCCTCGTTGGCGCGGCTCGGATGCACGCGATTTGTCAGTATGGTTACGACAAGCTGGCGTTCGGGATCGATCCATATAGAGGTGCCGGTAAAACCGAGATGGCCCAGAGCGCCGGGCGAGAAGTGGCGGCCTGCGCTGGATCGTCCAGGTGACGGCGTGTCCCATCCAAGCGCCCAGGTGGACCCGTAAACAGCACTGTCGCGCCGCCAAAACTCGCGCACGATTTTCTGCGACCAGAGGCCGGACTTGCCCGCATAGGCTGCGACCAGCTCGCTGGCCAGGCGATCGACCTCAGTGAGCGGAGCGAACAAGCCGGCGTGTCCGGCAACCCCTCCCATCGCCCAGGCGTTTTCGTCGTCGACCTCGCCCACCAGCACTCGTTTGCGAAACGGGCAAAGTTCGGTCGGTGCAAACATTTCGGCAACCGGCTTGAGCCGTCTTGTCCGGGTCTGGGTCAGGTCGATGAAATCGGTCGAAACCAGGCCGAGTGGCCGAAAAACGCGCTGCCGGCAAAAACTATCGAGCGTCATCGAGGTAATCCGCTCAACTGCCTCGCCGAGCATTATAAAGTTGAGGTCTGAGTATACGGACTTGGTGAGCGGAGTTATCTCGGGGCGCTCGCGATGCACCTGTTCGTAGACGTATTGCCGAGCGGCCCGACTGGACATGAAGTTGACTCGCCCACCGCGCTCCAGCGCCTCGATCTCCCGGTAGAAGGGCCGCCAGGCAGAAAGTCCCGAGCAGTGGGCTAGCAGATTTCGCCAGGTGAGCGTCCCTTTGCCCTGCACGCCGAAGTCAGGGAACAGTCGCGCTACGCGGTCGTCCAGCCTTAGTTTTCCCTCCTGCACCAAAAGCATGACGGCCGAGGTTGTCGCCAGTGGCTTGGTGAGCGACGACAGGTCGAAGACCGTATCGAGCCGCATCGGTACTCGCTCCGGAACCAGCGAGCGCATTCCAAAGGCACCTTCGAACACGGGCTGGCCGCACAGGCTCGCACGCACCGTAGCGCCTGGAAACATTTCGTTCTGCGCGGCGCGCTCGAAAGCCTGCTCGACCTGCGACCAGCTCAAAGACCAACCCCCTTGATTGCCAAAGTGACTATCGCCCCACCCCGCCCAGAAAAGTCATCCACCTGCAGGCACCCGGCCGCGCTAGCGAGGCGAGACCGCTGCCTGCGCAACGACGAGTCGGCGCCGCGCCCCGTCGAGCCGCGCGTGAACTCCCAGAGGAATCGTGAAATTTTCGGTTCCGTGACCGGCTTCGATGCCGAACAGAACGGGGCCATCGAGACCGGCCGTAGCCTCGGCGACGAAATCTCGTATAAGGTTGCGCTCCTGCTCGCTATCGTCGACGGGGCGCAGACCGCCAAAAACAATCCCCTTGACCTGACCCAGGATTCCCGCTTGCCGCATCTGGACCAGCATCCGATCTATCCGATAAGCCTTTTCGCCCGTGTCCTCCAGGAACAGGATTCGCCCACGGAAATCCAACTGGTACGGGGTTCCAATCGTCGCAACAAGGACCGAGAGGCAGCCGCCAACTAGCTCGCCCTCGGCACTGCCGGAATGTAGCGTCTCGCGTGCCTCGAGCTCAAAGCCGTCCAATTCGCCCGAAAGCAGCGCCCTGAGGTGGCCGAGCGACGCCTCGCTTAAGCCGCGTGCGAAGTCCATCGCCACCATCGGGCCGTGAAAGCATACCAGACCGCCTAACTTAACCAGGGCGCCAAGGATGAAGCTCGCGTCCGAGAAACCGACGAAAATCTTCGGATTGCGCGCTATCATGTTGAAATCGAGCAGCGGCAGCAACCGGCCACACCCGTAGCCGCCTCGGGCAACGAAGATTGCCCGCACCTCAGGATCGGCGAAAAAACCTTGCAGTTCGCCGGCTCGTACCCGATCGCTGCCAGCCAAAATACGATCGCGTTCCAGTGCCCGCTTGGAAACCCTTACCCGAAAGCCCAGCGCCGTCAGAATGGCGACGCCGCGTTCCAGATACTGGCGCTCGACTGCGGCAGCCGGCGCCACCACTGCTACAACATCGCCCCGTCTGAGCGCCCCCGGCCGGGTCCGCGCCATTTCCGCATTCATCGCCGAAAAGACTAGCACATCGCGGCGCGGCAGCTTGACAAGACAGCTCCAAGAAGGGAACACGATGCGCACTTCCATGGCTGGAACACTATAGGGCCCAAGAACGCCGACGCGTCCTGTGCGATAGGCGCGCGCCGACGAAGCGGTTATACTGCTTCTTAGAGTCACCGGCAGGCTACTTTCCGAAGGGCCGAAACATCGACGTAATGAGCCAGGCAGTGCCGTGTAACGACGAGCCGAGAGCGCAAGCCGTGGCTGGGAGAACCCGTCCTGCGCGCAGTCTTACGCTGGTGCACGCCTCTGACGTCCACCTCGAGAGCGACACCCTGGGTGTGGGCGCCAGCGCTCAACTTTTGCGCGAGCAAACGCGCCTAGCCTTCAGCCATGTGATTTCCGAGGCAAAGACCCTCAGCGCGGACCTTATCCTGATAGCGGGAGACCTGTTCGACTCCCCGCGCGTCGAGCAGCAGGCGTTTGAGTTCGCCATGGACGAGATTGCACGCGCGGCGATGCCCGTGGTGATGATCCCGGGCAATCACGACGCCCACGACGAGCGTTCGCTCTACGGCTCCTCACAATCGCGCCTGCCGCAAAACCTGCATGTAATCCTCGAACCGGCGGGCAAATCGCTTAGCTTTCCCGGCCTGAGCCTCCAGCTATGGGGCCGCGCGCTGGTCGAGCATTCCCAAAGCTACCGTCCGCTTTCGGGAATGGCGCCGCCCGCCGACGGCTTATGGAACGTGGCGCTTGCCCATGGGTTGTTCTCCGAAGAGGACGAACCGGACCGCTCGTCGGTTATAAGCGCAGCCGAAATCGAGGCCAGCAGTTACGATTACATAGCGCTCGGCCACGTACACGTTTTTAGCGACGTCTCGAGGGGGAACACCCGCGCGGCTTACAGCGGTACGCCTGCGCCGCTTTCGGTAAACCGGCACGAGGGCAGCTTCGCACTGGTTCGCCTCGATCCTCAGGACGGCACGACGGTCGAGCGCCGAAGCGTACGGTTCGAAGAGCCGCCGCGTCCATAAGCCGGAGCGCCGGCACAACCGCTGTGCTTTTGCCCGCCGCGCGAGGCGTCGTCGGGCAGCCCTAGTCCATGCGGGTTGAGGGCAAGGATCTAAGCGGCGCGGCCGTTCCAATCCGATCGAGCTGCAAGCGCATCCGCGCAAAACCTTCACGGTCGAGTGGCTTGCGCAGGTACTCAGCGATCCCTTCGCGGACAAATTCTTCCCTCGACTCGGCAACCATCCTGGCCGACAAAGCCACTGCTGCTGCCCATGGCGCATTGGCGCGCAGCAAACGCAAGAACTCGAGGGCGCCAATCCCGCCCACCTCGCACATCTCCGCCCCAAAAACCACCAGTCCAGGCCGCAGCGCGCAGACGAGAGCTAGCCCTTGCAGCCCATTGGCAGCCTCGGCCACGACTTCACATCCGAGCAATTCCAGATCAAGACGCGTAGCGATTCGCGTCTCAGCCGAACCATCCACTACCAAGCCTGCCACCGTCCTCCGCATCTTCCTCTCCAGCGCGCCTGTCCTGATGCAACGTTTGCCGGACATAGCAAGCTGCGGGCCACCAGGCGCGCCTGAGATGGGCAACCGAAACGTTCAAATACGGGCACGCTCGCATGCTCAAATGAACCGGAGTAACGGATCGCAACACTTGTTCGGCGTCGTCCGCGTACTAATGTGCTACAGCGTAAAGGAGGCGGGCGTCGCGCAAACACGCTGTGAGCGACCTACTGCCCCCCACGGATGATGGTTTCGGAGCTTGTTATCTACCCGACCGCTCGTAAGGTCAGGCAAGCCCTTAAGGAGCGAAGCCGCGTCGGACCGGTCGTCGGCTACGCTGTGATGACCCTGCCCGAGCTGGTCGACCGCCTATGGCAAGAGACCGTTCAGCGCAGGAGTTTGCTCAGCCCTATGGCTCAGCGCCTGGCGCAACTGGAGGTCGGAGCCCAAGGTTTCGGTCTCGGGCCGGGCACCGCCTGGTTGGCAGGTACGCTCGTTGACGAGTTCAAAAGCGCTGCAATCCAACCTCGTGACCTTGATGCTGCGTCCGCGGGACTTGGAGCGGCTGAACGCGCTCGCGTGCAAATGATCGCGCGGCTCTGGGAACGCTACGAAACTCATCTCGAGACCTCGATGCTGTGCGACCGGCACGACCGCGAACGGCAGGTTCTCGAGATGCTGCACAGGGCCGAAACCGAAGGCTCGCGGCCACGGATGCTCAAAGACGTTCAACGAGTCGTAGTCACCGAGATATACGATTTCGGCCTGCTCCAGTTCATGATTTTGGCTTGCCTGATAAGAATCGTGGGCGACGCTACCGTAACTATCCAAGCGCAGCCCAGGCCGACACGTGCCGATCGGTTCGCCGAACTTACCTGGAACCGCTTCGTCCAGGAGGAATCGATTGCCGATCGGATCCTCCCCAGCTTTGCCCGCCGAGGCGGCCGCCATGGTCAGATCAACTACCTGCTCGAGCACATCTTCGAGGACCCGGCGCGTTCATTGCCCGCACCGCCCCCCTACGACGGTACCATTGCGATAATCGAGGCGCCCAGCCGCCGTCAGGAAGCCGACGAAGTGGCCCGAGCGGTACGCCGCGCACTTGCAGGTGAGGACTGCGAGCCCGTGCGTCTCGATCGAATCACGCTTGTAGCCCGCGATCTGGCGCCTTACGCGGACCATCTTCGAGAGGCGTTCGGCCGTTACCGCATCCCACTGGAGCTGAATCCGCGCTCCGCTCTGCTCGGTTGTCAGGCAGCGGCTCTGGCGCTTACGGCACTTCGTTTGCCAGCGCTCGGCTATCGGCGTGAGGACCTCGAGCGCCTGCTCGCTTCGCCCCTGGTTTACACGAGTGCTGGGCGCTACCGCAGCCTGCTCACGCGGCTGCGTTATATCGACCGGCCAACGCAGCCGCTGGCCCACTGTATCGCCCTCCGCCGCGCTGCCTTGGAGGAGCGCCTTGCCGCGGAGAAGTCAGATGAACTCAGCCACCGGAGGGCGACCGCCGAACGCGACCGCCTCAACGAAGCTGCCCACGTCTTCGACGAGCTTCTGGCATTGCTCGGGCAGCTTGAACCTTCTGCCACGGTTGCCGAATATGCGCGGCGCCTAATCGAGGTTCTTCAGCGACTCGGCGTAACGCCGGTCGGCGGAGACCCGGGCAGCCCCGATGCCCAGGCGATTGCGGCCTTGCTGCGAGTGCTCAGTGATTTGGCGGCTGAGTCGCGCCAGCTCGGACTAAGCCGGCAACTCAACGCTCAGGAGTTTGCGGCGTTGCTCCAGGCCGTGCTTGCGGAACCAGACCTATCGGAAGACGCAGCCGCCTCCGAGCCGGCTGTTGCGGCAATGCCAATCCTGGAGGCACGCGGGCTCGACTTCGATCTGGTCATTATCATGGGCCTTAACGAGGGCGAGTTGCCGCGCCATCTCGGCGACGACCCGCTCCTGCCCGACACGCTACGCGTCATGCTCAACCCCAGGCTCCAAAGACTCCTTGCCCGGCGCTTTGGCGACCGCGCTCCGGGGTTCATTGGCCGTATCCTGCGCACCCGCCGGGACCGCAACAGCGAAGATTGGTTTCTTTTCTTTCTCGCGCTGTCAATGGCTGAGAAGCGAACCATTCTCTCTTACTCGGCAACCACGGCTGACGGCCAACCGATGCTTCCTTCGCCGTTCGTAACCGAGGTCACACGCTTGCTTGGCAGCGCCCCGGGGAGTGCGGCGATGGTAAGGCGAATCGCGGCGCATGCGGTGATCCCCGACCTGGGCGATTGCTTCGAGCGCTCGGAGTTTCTTGGCTGGGCCGCCGCGAACGGAAAGCTGGGCCAGGGATGGGCCGGCGGGCTGACGGCGCCCGGCGAACTGGAATCCATCGTGACACGCACCGGCGTGGAATTACATCGCGAGCGCTACTTCGAGGCGCCGTCGCGTGAGGAGGCCCAGGTCGCCGGTTCCGGCGCGGATGCGGTCGCAAGGATGGGACAGGCCGGTGCTTTCGACGGACGGCTCGAGGCCGGCGCGCGACTGCGCCAAATGCTCCTGGGAGCTTCGGCGAACCCGGCCGCCTGGAGCGCTACTTCGCTGAACGAATTGGCACAATGCGGCTTCCGCTTCTTCGCGGCTCGTGTGCTGCGACTTCACGAGCTCGAAACAATTGAACGGGAACAGGCACCGCCGGAAACGGGCACCATGGTGCATGAGGTCTTGAGAGCCTTTTTCACGGCCCGACCGGATCTGAAGGACCTGGACGGCGCGCTTGGCACGGCACGCGCAATCCTCGCCGACTCGCGCGCACGCCTCAGCCTGTTGGCTCGCGACCTTGCCTTCTTCGACATAGCCTGGACGAAGGTCGAGCGCGCCGTCGAGGAGCTGGTCGCTTTCGAAGTCGAGCGCCGCTTGAACGGCGAACCCGAGCCGACGGTTATCGAGCACGAAGTACCTTTCGACCTGCAGCTTGACGCGCAGTCGCTGGGTTCTGAACAAACGACAATCGCCGTGCGGCTCAGCGGCCGCATCGACCGTGCCGAGCTTTATCGCGGCCACGACGATCGTATCGAGTGTCTGCGAGTGCTCGACTACAAGTTTTCGAGCCAGCGTGCCGCCTACGCAAAGTCCGTTGATCCCAAGGCCGGGCGCTTCGGCGTGACCGAGTTTCAACTCGCCGTCTACCTGATCGGTCTGATGCACAAGCTCCAACGCGAGTTGGTGCAAAAGCCGGTTGTCCGAGGCGGCTACCTGGTGCTACGCCATCACGACAAGCTGGTCGAGCAAACCTTCGAGCCCGCAGTCTTCGCGACGGATCCGGAAAAGCGCTCACGCCTTGTCCAAGCGGGAATCGAACCGCTCGCCGATCGGATAGCCGAACTCGTAGCAACGGCTATCGATGGGCGTTTCGACGTCGATCCGCTGCAATGCGACGGCTATTGCCCGTATTGGCGGTTATGCCGCTTCCCCCGCTCGGCGCCGATCAGGGGTGCTTGAGCCGATGCGATTCTCAGACCTAAGCACCGAGCAGCAGGCCGCAATCCGAGCTCCCGGGCCGCTGCTGCTGCGGGCCGGCGCGGGAACCGGCAAGACCGAAGTGCTGGCCCATCGCTTCGTCGCACTGGTGGCGGGCGACCTCGAGGGCCGCGCGCCGTTAAGTCCCGATCGGATTGCAGCGATAACCTTCACTGAGAAGGCCACTGCCGACATGCGCTCGCGTATCGCAAGCGTACTCGACGAGCGGCTCGCCGAGGAATCCTCCGTCGAGCTTGCCCGCCATCTCGACGCTGCGCGGCGAACGCTCGCGCTTGCGCCCATATCCACCATCCATGGTTTTTGCCTGAAGCTTCTCCGTGAAAACCCGCTCGCGTGCGGCTTGGACGCGGGCTTCGCTGTTCTCGCGGAACACGAGGAAGAATTCCTCTTCGGGCAGGTTGTCACGGATTCGCTAGCCGACGCCGTGAGGTCGGATTTGCCCGGCGCACGCGACCTGGTTGCTGCGCGTTCGCTCGACCGCGCAGCGCAAGAGATGCAAGCGCTGGTGGACGAGCTCGGCCATCTTGGACAAGCCGCCGAGTGGGTCCGGGAACGGCTTGCCGAAACCCGCCGAACCATCGCCGCGAGCCAGCGCGAGCTGTCGCTGGCCGCTTCGGAGCTGGCTGAGCGAATTGACGCATTATTGAACGCGGGCCGGCAAGCGGCTCCTAACAAAATCGAACCGCTTGCCGCGCAGTGGGACCACTACCGTGAGCTCATCCAGAAGCTGAGTCATTTCGCGGCAGATTTTAAACTCATCGCGGAGCTGCGCAGGCTGTGCGATCTGATGCCGGACGCCCGCTCGCCATTGAAAGCTGAGGTACTCGCCGTGCGCGAGCTTCTGGAGCGCACGAACAACGCCCTGGGGCTCAAAGGCAACCTCGTCGAGGCGATGGGCCTCATGGCCGCCGAACAAACCATACCGCCGGCTGCCGAGCTTCTCATCCAAATCCTTGACGCTTTGGACCTCGCCAAGACGACACGCCGCGCCGCAACCTTCGGCGACATCCTTAATCGCGCCCGCCAACTACTGGTCAGCCAGCCCGACGTTCTGTCCCGATATCGTAGTTCCCTGCGCGCTGTTCTGGTTGACGAATACCAGGATACCGACGCGGTCCAGGACGCCATCGTCCGCACGCTGTGTGAGAGCCCGGGGCGCTCAGACCCACCGGAGCTTTTCATCGTCGGCGACGAAAAGCAGTCGATCTACCGCTTTCGCGGAGCAACCGTCGCTCTATTCAATGCTGCGGCCCGCCGTCTTTCGGTAAGGGCGCTGCGAGAAAACCTTCGCGCGGTTCCAAACCTTGTGTGTTTCGCCAACGGCCTTGGGGCAGCCCTGATGGGTACCGCTCCCGCGGAACATGTTGCCGCAACGGACCACGCCCGTGAAGTGGACTTCCACGTGTGCTGGAACGACGAGTACCGGCTGTGCGCAAAACGCACCGGCGCCGAAGAACCTTCGCTTGAGCTGTTCGTGATGGCGCAGGAGGACGACCGCAAGCGGCGCGCCGGAGATCGGCGGGTGATCGAAGCCCGCGCGCTTGCACGCCACATCATGAAAATCCTTGCGCAGGGACGGACCGTCGTTGACCGCAGCAGCAAGGCGCCGCGGCCTGCGCGTTACGGCGACGTCGCGTTTCTTCTGCGGGCTTTCACGGACGTAGAACTGTACGAAAGAGCCTTGCGCGAAGCTGGCGTTCCCTACTACACCGTAAGCGGACGAGGATTCTTCTCGCGCCGCGAAATCATAGACGCTGCAAGCCTCCTGGCGGCGCTGGACGACCCCTCCGACGAGCTGTCGCTGGCCGCTGCACTGCGCTCGCCATTCTTCGGCCTTTCAGACCGCTGCCTGCTCGAAATCGCGCTCAGGGTGCGCGGCGGCGATGAACAAGCGCCCGCGGGCTCGCTCGGCGCACTCGTTTATGGGCCCGAGCCGAGCTTCGATTGGCTAACCGACGAGCGCCCCGAAGCTGAACGTGCCTTTCGAATCATGCGTGAGCTTCGCGCGCTTTACGGCCGAATCCCGCTTGCGAAACTTCTTTCCCGGCTCTACGAGCTTACGGACATCGAGGCCGTGATGCTCGGGCTGCGCGATGGCAAACAGCGCGTCGCCAATCTGCGCAAGTTCCGGGAGGTGGCGCTGGAGTTCGACTCGGGCCATCTTTCAGACCTCGGCCATTTTATCGACCATGTGCGGCGGCTTACCGAGCAGCCGCCGCGCGAGGGCCAGGCGCAGATCGCCACCGAGGACGACGATGTCGTGCGCCTGATGACTATCCACGCCGCCAAGGGACTCGAATTCCCGATTGTGGTCATTCCCGACCTCGGCCGAGGCTCGGGCAATGATTCCCCCCGGTTTGCGCTGTCGCCCAAACACGGTGTCCTCGCCTGCGCGGCGATTGGCGCCGGATATGCCGAGTTGCCAAATCGACTGATGAGCGAATATCGCCAGCGCGTCGCGCAGGAGGAGAAGGAGGAAGCTGCGCGCTTGCTCTATGTTGCCGTTACGCGAGCCCGCGACTTGCTCATTCTGAGCGACGCCGGCAACACTCGTAACTGGGCAGCACAGATACGCGACTTCATAGGCGCGGACACCGTGGCCAAGTTCGCAAGTTCGAATCAGCCCGCGGCAACCGCAACGGTCGCCGGCGTCACGCTTACGCTTCGACGCTGCGCTACGGAGCCACCGCCGCCTGCGCAGCCAATTGTCATCGCGGATGACGACGCCCAACGGGCCCGATTCCGGGAGCTTGCAGCTAAACGGCTCTCGTTCGAGCCGCCCGAGCAGACTGAGCTGCTCGTCACGGCAACGGAGCTGGCCGGCTTCGCGCAATGCCCACGCCGCTACCTGCTTCGGGATATGCTCGGTGTACCCGAAAATGGCGAGTGGCTTGGAACAGGGGACGCGGCGCTTGCGCTTGGAACCGTCGCGCACAGCGTTCTCGAGCGGGCCGGCGATAACCTGGCCGCGGAAGACATCCCGGCCTTCGTGAATGAACTGGTCGGCCGCCTATGCACGGGGACGGCGATCGGTACGGCTGAGCAGAGCGAACTCAGCCGCGACCTCGTACGCTATCTCGCCGCGCCGCGGCCGGCGGGCGAACAGATCCTCGAACGCGAGCTTCCATTCTTCCTGCGCGTAGCTGCAGGAGATTGCACCCTCTTCGTCCGGGGCAAAATCGACGCGCTCGTCCGCAGCCCCACTGCCGCGCTTCTCGTGCGCGACTACAAGTACTCCCGGCCCAGCGCGGGAAACCTCGCCGCATATCGCCGGCAGATGGAGCCGTACATGCTCGCAGTTGCGCAAGCTTACGGCGAAAAGCAGGTAGCGGCCGAACTGGTGTTCCTGCGCGGCAAAACCGAGACCGTGCGTTTGCCTTCGTTGAGCGCCGGCGAAATCGAATCAAGACTGGCGCAAGCCGCCAGTGAAATCAGAACGGCACGACGCCTCGAGCAGTTCGACAAGCGGCCATCGCAGGCCGCCCAATGCCGGGAATTCGGATGCGGTTACACCGGCGTATGCTGGGGCCGGGTTTCGAACTTTGAGCACAACAACGCGCCTCGATGACCTGAAACGATTTCTTGTGCGGCAACTTTTGCGATACGAGCAAGCTCCCGAAGCATCAGCGGCGTGCAAACTGCCGGCGCGACCTTGCGCCACTCCCACCAAAAACAAACGGCGGCCCCGCAGGGCCGCCGTTCGGGCTTCTCGTACTGTTGGTGCTCAGGCGCTTACATCATTCCGCCCGGAGGCATAGCCGGAGCCTGCGACTTTTCCTCGGGTTTCTCCGCCACCATGCACTCGGTGGTGAGCAACAGGCTGGCTACCGACGCGGCGTTCTGCAGCGCGCTTCGCACAACCTTGGTCGGGTCGATGATGCCCGCCTTCATCAGGTCCTCGAACTCCTCGCTCGCCGCGTTGAAGCCGAACGACCCCTTGTTGTTCTTGATTTTGTCGACCACGACGGACCCCTCCCAGCCGGCGTTTTGCGCAATCCAGCGGGCCGGATCCTCGAGCGCCTTCTTGACGATGGCGACGCCAACCTTTTCGTCCTCGCTCACCCGCAGGCTATCGAGCGCGGATGAGGCGCGAATCAGCGCGACGCCGCCGCCGGGCACCACGCCCTCTTCCACCGCAGCACGCGTGGCGTGGAGCGCATCCTCGACGCGCGCCTTCTTCTCCTTCATCTCGACCTCGGTTGCCGCACCCACACGGATTACCGCTACGCCGCCCACGAGTTTCGCCAGGCGCTCCTGGAGCTTCTCGCGGTCGTAGTCGGAGGTCGTCTCCTCGATCTGGGCGCGGATCTGCTTAATGCGTCCCTCGATGTCGGCCTTCTTGCCGGCCCCGTCGATGATCGTCGTGTTGTCCTTGTCGCACACGATCCGCTTGGCCCGGCCAAGATCCTGAAGCGTTACGTTTTCGAGCTTGATGCCGAGCTCTTCGGCAATCACGCGCCCGCCGCTCAGGATCGCGATATCTTCGAGCATCGCCTTGCGCCGGTCGCCGAAGCCGGGTGCCTTGACTGCGACACAGGAAAGCGTGCCGCGAATCTTGTTGACCACCAGCGTTGCCAGCGCCTCGCCCTCGACATCCTCGGCGATCAGCAGGAACGGCTTGCCGGTCTTGGCAATCGACTCAAGGATTGGCAGCAGGTCCTTCATCGATGAGATTTTCTTCTCATGGATGAGTATGTAGGCGTCCTCGAGCTTGGCTTCCATCCGCTCCGGGTCGGTCACGAAATAGGGCGAGAGGTAGCCGCGGTCAAACTGCATCCCTTCGACCACCTCGAGCGTGGTTTCGAGACCCTTGGCCTCCTCGACCGTGATCACGCCCTCCTTGCCGACCTTCTCCATCGCCTCGGCGATGATATCGCCGATTGTCGAATCGTTGTTGGCGGAGATCGTCCCTACCTGCGCAATTTCCTTGCGGTCCTTGGTGGGCTTGGACAAGTTTTTAAGTTCACTAATCACCGCGCCGACAGCCCGGTCGACACCACGCTTGAGTGACATCGGGTCGTGACCGGCCGCCACCATCTTGATGCCTTCGGTAAAGATCGAGCGGGCGAGCACGGTCGCGGTGGTGGTTCCATCGCCGGCTACGTCAGAGGTCTTGGAGGCAACCTCCTTGACCATCTGCGCGCCCATATTCTCGAACTTGTCCTCGAGCTCGATTTCCTTGGCTACTGTGACGCCATCCTTGGTAACCGTTGGCGCGCCGAAGCTCTTCTCAAGCACAACGTTGCGCCCCTTGGGACCCAACGTCACTGTAACCGCATCGGCCAGGACGTTGACCCCCTTGAGGATTTTCTCGCGCGACTCCTGCGCGAAACGTACCATCTTCGCGGGCATAAACCTTTTCCTCCCCTGAATAACTGACTCTGCGGGCAGACTCTCCGGCCGCGGCTACTCGATCACGCCCAGAATGTCGTCTTCGCGCAGAATGAGATGCTCTTCGCCTTCGATCTTGACCTCGCTGCCGGAATACTTGCCGAAAAGAATCCGGTCACCGGCCTTGACGTCGAGCGGAATAACCTTGCCCTCGTCGGTCGTCTTCCCTTTGCCAACCGCCACGACCTTGCCTTCCTGAGGCTTTTCCTTGGCGGTGTCGGGGATGATAAGGCCGCCTTTGGTCTTCTCCTCCTCCTTGATGCGCTTGACCAAAATACGGTCGGCTAGCGGTCTAATCTTCATGGCACTCCCGCAACCTCCTTAACTCTGACTCGATATGGCTTGATTGGATCGAACTCGGGCTAGCCGAGTCCCGTCCATAAGATAACGACTCCTTCGCGGTTGTCAATTAGCGCTCGGAACAAAAGATTGCTAATCATCAAGCGGATTTTAGAGACCCAGCGGTTGGTCCGCCCGCGTTTTGTGTTTATTTCGCTATCTGGAGGGCCAAAACTCCGATGGCAGGGCACACACAGCCGAGGCTACGACGGTAAGCTTCGGAACCGTGCGAGCCCAAGGGGCGGCAACCAACGCTTCATCGCGCCTCTTGCCTGCAGTCTCTGGTTTGCCCGCTACCCGGCCGGTCCCCTGCGCCTGGCAAGTTCCTCGCGGTAGCGCCGATAAAGTACGCTCCATTCCGCGCTACCCTCAACGACGCCACGCTTAAGCGAGGCGATTCGGCGCCTGACCTCGGCGTCGAGAGCGTCGCCCCGCGCTGTCCATGAGGCTATCAGCTCGCGTGCCTGGCGGAGCGCCAACGAAAAGTTAGGGATCTCGGCGAGATTCTCGTCACGCAGGCGCCCGAGCGCCTCACGAGCAAGGAAGAGGACCCTCTCTTCACTGAGTTTCATGAGGCTTACGCCGGACCGTGCGCGCCGACATCATCAAAGAACAAAGTTTTTTTGTTTGGCGAGACGCTGCTTGATCAAGGTTCGCAACCGCGAAGGATCCACGCCGGGATGGGTTCGCACCTCGGCGTCAGTCATCCGCTCAGCCTCATCCTCGATCCGGGCTTCGGCTTCGAAGTTCTCGGAAAGCATCTCGACCACACACGCAACGAGATCATCGACCCCGGCCTTGGGCCGAATTGCGTTTCGCTCGATGAGTCCGCGCACCAGATGATTCGCGAGCGCGTCGATCTGCGCTTCGTTGACCGCCACGTCAGCCAGTCCTAGCAGATTGGAGGCGGCCGAAGGAAGCCGCACACATGGCCTGCGCGCACTCCAGCACGTCGTAGCGCACCGATTCGACGGCGATCGGGCTGACCGCTTCGGCTTGGCCCGCTCAACCGGCAGAGCAAGGTCCGGGGCTGCACGCCGGCAAGGGCTAGGCTGGAGCGCCCGCCAGCCTGCCGCCCGTCCCTTTCAGGATCGATTCGAAACGCCGCCCTTCGCCCAGATAATAACGAAGCGCCTCATCGTCCGTTATTGCCGCACGCCGGACGTCGCGGCGGCGGATCTGCCAAACTCCGCCTACCATCGGATGGCGCCCCTGGCGATAGCTGAAAAAGTAATACATGAACTGGCGCACCGTGCATCGCCGGGCCTCGGCCGAAAGACCGCGGCGGCCAGCCGCTGTGAAAACCGTCTTCAGCATCCGCCCGAACGAGTAGAACCCCGTGAAGGCTTCCCGATAGGCCCGCATCAAGGAATCGCGGTCAAGCTTCTCGTGGCTGAGCGTCACGTGCTGGGAATCTAAGTTGTTGAAGTCCCAGTCGACGATCTTGCCTTCTTTAGCGTAGCGAATCTGGTCCTCGGTGCCGGGTAGCGGCGTCATGATGAAGAACGAAACGATGTCAAAGCCGATTTTCTTGAGCGTGCGCGCTGCGATCCTCCCGCAGTCCGCAGCGTCGAATGGAAAGCCGAGCATATAGGCGGCGTGGACCGAGACACCGAAGCGGTGCCAGTTCTGGACCACGCGGCGGTATTTCTGCAATACGCGCGCCCGCGCGTCTTCAAGGCTCATCCGCTTCTGCCGATCCTCGGTGTTCTGGTACTTGGTGGCGTAGTTGAGGTTCTCGGGATTCAGCGACTCGATGCCCACGAACGCCTGGTAGCATCCGGCGCGCGCTGCCAACTCGACGAACCGGCGGCTACGCCGATGCTTGGAGCTGTCGGTCTCGCCCTCGGCGATGTCGGCGTAGCAGGAAGCGTCGACATCCACCTGCATCATGAAGGATAGCTTGGGGTACTCCTTTTTGACTTCACCAAGCCCGGTCAGGATCTCCTCCCACCGGGGGCTGCGGAAAAAGTCGTCATCCACCAGGAACAGGGAGTCAATCCCGTGATAACGGATCGCATCGCGCACCCATCTGACCACTGCTTCGGGCTCGCGCGCTCTCATCGTACGCCCC
The DNA here is from genome assembly GCA_021792265.1 of Deltaproteobacteria bacterium. Taxonomy (GTDB): domain Bacteria; phylum Desulfobacterota; class Binatia; order Binatales; family Binataceae; genus JAJYVB01. The sequence goes on from JAJYVB010000008.1 coordinate 21,500, forward strand.
ATCACGTTCTTGACGCTGCAGTACGAACAGGTGAAAGGGCACCCGCGCGAGGTGTCGAGCGTGGTCATCCCCGGATTGCAAAAACGCGTCAAATAGCGGTCGTCAAGCACCGGAAGCTGGGCCTCGGTGATGACTGGAACCATGATGTCGTCAGTGCCGGTTTTCGCCCGAATCCCGTCGGTCACAGAGTAGTTCGGCTTGAGCTGACCGCGCAGGTAATCCTCGATTATCTGGGCCCATAGGTTCTCGGCCTCACCCACTACCGTGGTGATCCCGCAGCTATTCAAAAAGCGGCGCGATTCCGGATAGCCGCTCACATGGAAACCGCCCATCATCGTGGTTACTCCATAGGCGGCAAACTGAAGGGCGATGTCGCGGCCACGCGGATACTGATTGGACTGCACGCCGGAGATGCCGATGAGCAGCTCCACTCCGTCTTCGTGTGCCTTATCCCTGATCGCCTGGATCGTGGCCGGGCTCACCACTCCGTCGCAGACCTCGTCCCAGATGACGGTTTCGAGGTAAACGTTGCGTTCGGCCGAGCAGCGGCGATTGTAGGCCTCGTTGAGCGCGGCCAGCACTGTCAGAGTGTTATTCGGCTGCACGCCCCAACGGTAAAACTGAACGTATCCTTCCTCGCCGTACCGCGAGGGCTTGATAAAGTACACCCTGACGGTGCGGCAGGGTTCCGGCTTCAACGCCTGGCTGCCGTTGGCGCCGTTTGCGGCTATGAGGCGCAGCGGCTTGGGAGCCGCTTTGCTTCCATACCGATCGCGGCCCAGTACCAGGAAGCCGATCACTGCAGCTACGCAGATAAAGCCCAGAAAAACTGCCAGAAAAACCATCGCTTCCACCTCGTTGAAACCTGCTCCGACCTACACGAGTAGCCCGCCCATTATTCTAACCGGTCGGTCAGAATTAACTAAACCCGACCGCGGAAGTCAATCTTTCCGCTCCCGTTTCGCACCGAATCTTACACAGCGAAGCTCCCCGTTTGCCTCGAAAGCGGCGCGCGCCCGAGCCGGGCTAAGCCTAGCGATACATCTCGACAAGCCCGATAAGTCCCAGCTCCCGGTAACGTTCGACCAGGTAGCCCTTTATCTCTTTGGTGGTCGCCATCTGGAGCACGTCGTGGGCGACGACCCGGGCGACCGCGTAGTTCACGTCGCGAATGAGCTTGCGAATTACCGGGATGAACAGTGGGCTGAGGGACAGGCGATCGAGCCCCAGACCGACAAGCACCAGGGTCGCCAGAGGGTCGCTGGCCATTTCGCCGCAAATCGAAATTTCTTTGCCGACGCTGCGCGCGACATTGCTCACCTCGGCAATCGCCGAGAGCACGGCCGGATGGAGTGCCTCGTAAAGATGGGCCACGCGCGGATTGTTACGGTCGGCCGCAAGCAAGTACTGGGTTAGATCGTTGGTGCCGAGCGAGAAGAAGACGACTTCCTGGATAAGCCGCGGCGCCAGCCAAACGGCCGAGGGCACCTCGACCATGATTCCGAGTTCGGTGCGCGGGTTGTGCTCGACACCCTCGCGTTCGAGTTCGGCTTTGGCCTCATCAAGTAGCTCACGCGCCTGGCGAAGCTCGTCGAGGCTCGAAATCATCGGCAGAAGGATACGAACGTTGTGACGGGCGGCGACGCGCAAAAGTGCGCGGAGCTGCGTTTTGAACAGCCCGGCCATCTCGAGCGAAATCCTAATCGACCGCCATCCCAGAAACGGGTTATCCTCGCGCGGCACGCGCAGGTAAGGCGGGTACTTATCGGCGCCAAGATCGAGCGTGCGGATAGTCACCGGGCGGCGGCCGGCCACGGTCAGGAGCTTTGTATAAAGCTCGATTTGCTGGTTCTCGTCGGGAAAGTCCTCGTAGGTCATGAACGAGAACTCCGAACGTAAGAGCCCTACCCCTTCAGCGCCGTAGTGAATCGCAAGCTGCATATCGGCGAGCAGCGCGACATTGGCCAGAAGATGGACCCGATGGCCGTCGCGGGTCACGGTGGGCTGGTCGGGAGCGGTCATCAGCTCGCGTTTGAAAGCCTGATACCGTTTCTCCAGCACTGTGTATTCCTGGCGCACCTCGGCGCTGGGGTTCACGTAGACCACTCCGGCGTTGCCGTCGACCGCGAGCTCGTCGCCCTCGCTGACCGACTCCATAAGGTGCTCGACGCCCACCACCGTCGGGATTTCAAAGGCGCGCGCCAGGAGCGCCGCATGGCAGGTCACTCCTCCCGACTGAAGGGCAATGCCGGCAAGTTTTTCCTGGGAGACGTAGGTCAGCTCCGAAAGCGTCGGTTCGTCCGCGACCAGCACCGTCGACTCGGAAAGCCCCGCCAACGGAGACTCATGGTGAAGATGACGCAGAAGACGATGGCCGACGTCGCGGAAGTCCGAGGCACGTTCGCGCAGGTACGAGTCCGCCACCGCCAGCATCGAGCTTGTCAGCTCCTCGGTTGCCCTGAAGAGCGCGCTCTCGGCGGCATAACCTTCCTCGATGGTCCGCCGTATGCGCCCGATGAATTCGCGGTCCTTGAGGATTAGCTGGTGGCCGTCGAAAACCCTCAGGTCGCTTTCAGCCATGAAGGGCGCCATCCGCGCCTTTAGCGAGCTAAGCTCGGAGAGGGCGTCGCTAACTGCCTTATCCAAGCGTGCGAGCTCGGCCTTGGAATCGTCACTCTTCAAGTCACGGTCGACCGTGCTCAGGAAGGTGCCGACCACGTGAGCGCGCCCTTGGCCGAAACCGGGTCCCGCAGGAAGTCCCACCAGGCGCGGGCGGCGAATCCTGACCGGCTGGACGACCCGGGTCTTGCCCTTGACGCGCTCGTAGCCCTTGAGCTGGCGGTTCGCCTCGATCATTCTTCGACGGTACTCGTCGCGCTCTTTTTCCTTCGTCGCCAGGGTCTCGGTGAGTTGGAAATGGGTGATAATCTGCGCGACCTGGTTGCTAGCCGCCTTGAGCAGCCGAACCTCGCTTGGCATGAATTTGCGCCGCCGGAGCGTCTGGACCACGAGCACACCGACAGGCTGCTGGCGCCCATCGCGTACCGGAGTACCCAAAAAAGTGTGGTAGCGTTCCTCGCCCGTCTCCGGAAAATACTTGTAGCGCGGATGGCTTATGGCGTCAGTGACGGCAACCGGTTGACCGGATTCGATCACGAGGCCGACCAGGCCCTCGTCTACGCGCATCGATACCTTCCCTACCGAATCTCGGTCCAGTCCGACCGTTGCCCGCAGTACCAGCCGTTCACGCTGCGGATCGAAGAGGTAAAGCGAGCAGACTTCAACGTCGAACCCGCTGGCGATAGTTGTCACCACGCGGTCAAGAGTCTCTCGCAGATCCGGCAACGGGCCTCGGCCCAGTGACGAAAGCTCCTCGATTAGTCCAATTCGGTCGCGAGACTGTGCCATAACGCCCAAAGAGGCAAGGAAAGTCTCACAAAGTTTATCGGGAGCGGCGGCGCCTAACAACTCGGTTGCCGAGATCGCGCCGACTCGGCTTGCGACCGGCCCTGTTGTTACAGGCCGGGTTTATGGAGCGGCTGACCGCTTATCGGCAGGCCTGTTATCGGTCTTAAATCTTCAGTCGAGCGAAACGGCAAGCAGGGTGCCGTCGCTGCCCGCGCGGCTTGCCGCCCGGCACCGATGTCCCTTTATCGCCTCGATCAGCTCCCGTTCGGTGCGCACGGGCGCTTCGAAAAACGTCGCGGCACATCCCACCGACCCAGCCGAATGGGAATCGGAGCCGCCGACTTCGGCCTGCCCGAGGAGCCGGGCTACGGCGAGCGCGAACCGATTCTCTTGCGCCGAACAGGCTCCGTTGGCCACCTCAATCGCGTCGACCATCGCAAACAACTCGTACCCTACGGCCAGTTCCGGACGTTCAGGATCGAACATGACGCCGCCCCTGGAGAATCGCGGGTCGAGGCGGTAGCGAAACGGATGGTTGGCGATGAGAATCGCGTCCTCGGCGTCCGCGATTCGGCGAAGCTCGCTCAGCCGATGAATTCCGCCCACGTAGCGGTCAAGCCCAAACACGCCAACATGGCCCAGGTCGGTCGAGACCTCCATCCCATGGAGCACGACGATCGGCGCGCCGTCGCGAAACCGTGCCATCTCCTGGCCATCCCACATGCCGTCATGCTCCGTAACGCAGACGGCCCAGAGCCGAGTGAGGCCAGCCGCATCGGCAAGCTCCTCAGGTCTCAGGGACGAGTCCGGGCTCATCCGGGTGGTGTGCAGGTGAAGGTCAATCGCCGGGGCGACGGCGGCCGGCCGCGGCTTATCGAGCGGCGACGAATCCGCACGGTTTCGCCGATTGGACATTGCTGCGGATAGCGCCTGCTTCGCGCTTACTTGGGCGGCGTCGAACTGAGTGTCACGTGGCGGATATGGTCTCCCACCCGGATCTTATCGACCACGTCCATGCCCTTGATCACCCCGCCGAACACAGTGTACTGGCCGTCAAGGAACGGCTGCGGCTCAAGGCAGATGTAAAACTGGCTGCCGCTGGAGCGCCGGTCGGGATTGACCTCGTCGCCCAGGCGCGCCATGGCGACCGAACCGCGCAGATGCTTCTCCGTTGCGCTGATCTCGGCGGGCAAAGTGTAGCCCGGGCCGCCGGTGCCGTTGCCCTTCGGATCCCCGCCCTGGACCACGAAACCTGGCACCACACGATGGAACGTGAGCCCGTTGTAAAAGCCCTCTCGGGAAAGCTTCTCGAAATTCGCGACTGTCTTCGGAGCCGACTCAGGATAGAGTTCG
>JAJYVB010000223.1 GCA_021792265.1 Deltaproteobacteria bacterium
CGTTGTGCCCAAGCCGCTGGACGTGATCGTCGAGGTGCAGCAGCACCTGGGCGAAGGCCGCGTGCGCTGCATCGCGATGGTGGCGACCGAGGGGATGGTGCGCGGGATGAAGGCGCTCGATCTTGGAGGCCCCATTACTGTTCCTGTAGGCCGCGCGACGTTGGGCCGCGTGCTGAACGTGATTGGACAGCCGGTGGACGAGCTTGGCCCGGTGGACGCCAAAGAGCGTCGCCCCATTCACAGGTCGGCGCCGGCGTTCGATCCGAGCGCGTCATCGGACATGGCGCCAAGCATTTTTCGCCACTCGGCAATGCTCGCTGCGGTATCGGGTTGTTCCATGTAGTGGAGCGCGAGCAATCGAATCGCGCGGTGCCAAAGAGGATTCGCCGCTCGGCTGCGCAGTCCCGCCCGATCCCCGGACTCCCACTGCCCGAGAACGTATCTCTGGCGCGCGTAGTCGGCGTAGAGGTCATGGCGAAAACGCACTGTCTGGTTGCGGATCAGCAGGATCCCGAGGCGCTCGAGTTCCGGCACAAGCGCGGCTTCATCGGACGTTAGCTCTACGAGCGGTGTTGCGGGACGCCGCTCGTCGGCCTGCCTGCCGGCTACTTTCGTGAGCAGCAGGCCGTGGCGCCGGTCGCGCTGACCGATACAGATGTAGTGCGACCAGAACCACTCGATCAGAGAGGCCTCGCTCGCGAGCGGAGCGGGGTCCGGCAGCGACACGCCTTCGGAGACGGCGCCGACCAGCAGGTCCAGCACCTTCGGCCTGGTGACCACTGGACGGAGTTCTTCACGCTCCAGCAGAGAGGCGACCGATGAATTTTCGTCAGCCACGAGCCTTAGGTCGCTACCCTCGAGGCGGCCTACGGGAACGACTGTGAAGTTCGGGCTGAACCCGGCCGCTCGAAGGCCGTCCGTGACATCGTCCCACGCCGCATGCTGGCAGATCAGAATCAAACGCCAGCCGGAATCAGGGCTCTCGAGGCGAAGCGCCTCGATTGTGCGTGCGACGATTTTGAAGTCGTCCAGCTCTGTGAGTCGATCCAGCCGGTCAAGTACGAGGACGGCGTCCCCCGAAGGCTGGGTTGCGAGCAGTTCATCGAACCTATGGTCGAGGCGCTCGAAACCGGCGCCGCCTTCCATTCGGACGATATCGCTGGCGTCGAGGCAGTAGAACGCTTCGGTCGAAAAACTCCGGTCTTTAACCAACGCCGATTTGCCGGTACCTGATTCTCCGATGATCGCTACCGCACGGCTCTTCTCAAGTGCATCGGAAAGCTCGCGCTGAAGCTCGGCACGAGGAAGGTGAAGCCTCGGCCCGATGGTGTCCTTCGTGTCCTGCTTCCGGGCCGCGGACAATTTCTCGACCCGTTGCCAGTCACCCGCATAGTCGGGATGAGCCTTCAGGCGGACTTTTCCGCGAAGGCGCTCCAGGAGATCCGCGAGCGTAATGGTTCCGCTGTTCGGCCGCCGCTCTTTCGCAAGTTCGTTCAGTTCACGCCAAACGATCCGGGCCTCGGCCGCGCGGTGGCCCTCCACCAGTTCGCGGCAAAATTTGAGCGCGTCATTTTCCGAATCGGAATCGAGCTTCTCGAAGTCGTAGTCGCAGATGCGAACCGCTCGAAGCAGCGGACCGGTCAGGTTCGCGCCTTTCGGGCGCTGCTTGCGCAACCCCCGAGGACACTTGAAACTTCGGACGAATTTGCGAAGCGGCTCGCCGCACCACTTATCGCGCCTCGCAACCCGCTTATCCAGCTCCAACGGCGAAGCCACGGCTCTCGCGAGCGCATCGTCTATGGCGCGACGAGTCGTCTTCGCGAGTCGGCGAGTTGCCAGAACAAGCATGTCGCGAGAAGCATTGAACCCGGTCGTTCCTGGCTTCCGACAAAGGCTCCAGCAGTCCATGACGAAATCGCCTGGAGCCTTTCCGGCGACAATTACCTCGCCGCTTTTGACGGATACGGCGGCGCGTATGGGCCGACCCGTGGCCGGAAAATCGACAACGAGGTCGTCCAGCAGCCATCCATCGACGCGAGCCTGAAACCTGATGCGGCTCGGTCCCGGCAAGCTGGAATCGAGCGGCGGCCGGCCGGCGAGGATATGGAGCATCCACCATGCGGCCACCTTGTCTTCGAAGTTGAACCCGCCGCCCCCTGACGCTTTGGGCGGCGAGGTTTTGCGGCCCATGACCATAGATTCTTACAGGATGCCGGTCGATGTCGAGCTATGGTCCTTTACAACGCGGGGCTAGAGAAGGCCCCGGTTCCTGTCGGCGGACGAGATCGGTTAGCCGTGGGTGAAACGACCGCGCACAAAGACCGCGGCCGCGAAGAATGGCGGCGGCAGCCAAGCTGCTCGTATGCTGCCGAACCGGGTAAGCGGCAACGATGAGACGGCGTATCGGAGCTGGTGGAAGCGGCGGGCGGGGTCGCGACTCAGGGATCGGGATCCACGTCGCGAGCCAGCTTCTGTGCAACTAGCGCGTTCAGCGTGATCCCCGATCGTTCCGCCTCGATAGCGAGTTTTCGATGGACGCGTCTGTCGATTCTGACCTGAAAGACGCCTCCGAATTCGCGCCGCGCTGGTGCCACCGGCAGCGGCTTTCTTTCTTCCGCGTAAGATTCCTTAACGAGTGCCCACGCAATGTCGAGTTCTTTAAGCGCCTTTTCCGGAGTCGGGCCGAACGCCGACACGTTTGGCAGCTCCACGAAGTGAGCCAGCCAGTCGCCATCCTCGTCCAGAAAGACGTTCACTGCATACCCGTCGAATCGATCCTTATCGCGGGCCATAAAATTACGCTCCACTCTCTTTCTCGAGTTGTTTGAGAAACTGTCGCACCTGGTAATCCTTGGCTTTGTTGCCCCTGGGCTGAACCGGCAACCGGTATCCGGCTGGTGAGCACCAGAGCCGATGACTGCCCTTTTGGCGCTTGTATCTCCAGCCCTTTAACTCCATTAGCTGTTCGAAGTCTCTGAAGGCCATGCCGCTCGGATTGTTGCGTGCCTCTGCGAGCAGCTTTGCGGCTCTGTCCATTAACGCGTAACTATACGCAGTTACAATCCCCTGAGTCAATCCAATTTGGTTAGCCGTGGCTGAAACGGCCGCACAACCGATAGCGCGCGAAGACCGCAGCCAGTGCGATAAGCGAGGCGTCCAGGCACAGTTCGGCGAAGATGTCGCCCAGCGAGGAGCACACGGTCCGGCTACGACGCCATGGAACGTTCTCGATCTCGGTCGTGCGAGTGAAGATCTTGGTGGCCGCGATAACTCTGCCTGCCGGGGTTATCACCGCGCTGATGCCAGTGTTGGCCACCCGCAACTGCGTCATCACGCCGTTAAGCGTGTTCTGCGTGCGCCGGCCGAACGCGTCGTACTGGTAGGCCGCGACGTTGGTCCCCGCCAGCGTACTCAGATGCCCGCGCGCGTCCCAGGTGTAGGTGTTGGTACCGTCGTTGGTCAGGTTGCCGTCGGCGTCGTAGGTCAAGTTCGTCCAGCCGAGGCGGCGACGCCGCTGCGCTGTGGTCTGTGGTCGTGCCTACCGTCCCTGCGACCTGGTCGAGGCGCGCCAGCCGCGGCATAACCGAACGCGTGTCGCTTCTCCCCTGATTCGGCTTCGAGGCGAAGTAACGAGGAAAAACGGAGGACCGTGGTCATCCGATACGCACAGAGAATTTTCGTCATGTTAGAACCACCCAGTCACCGTCAACTCACATAGCCTCGCACGATAAGGACGATTGCCCACGCAATAAAAATTGCACCGACTTCAAAGCACATTCCCCGAGCAAGTTTAAACGCATCTTCGTGGCGAATTCGCCATGCGCCACTCAGGACCTTCTTGACCCACAGCCGTCCGTAAGCGAGCGAGAATAAGCCTAGGCCAAACAGGCCATACGACATGCTTTGGCCTTCTGAGGGCGTCGTGTCGATGAGGGAGGAACCCACCAGAAATGAAAACAGAACCAAAATAATGGCATACACGATAATTCGGACATTTCTGTTATAAATCATTCGCTACCGTGGCCCTCAGAATAAACTCCAAGAGCGGATTACTTGGGTGTAGGTATTCAGAGAAGACGCACCAGCTCCGATCGATGCCCCAAACGCGGGTGGACTGAAGCTACCTTGAAATATGTAATCGCCAGCGGAATTATAGCCGGTCGCAATCTGCGCACTAGCCTGCAGCGGCCCTACTCCCAGATCTACGGACTTCGTCCGAAATGTCTTCGAAAGATCGCTTACACAGCTGGCATTGGTAAAAAACAAACTCACTCCTGCACCACCGCCTCCTCCAGCAGCGAGGTTGTTACTGCCGTTCGGGAGCGAAGCCTCCGTGCCTGGCACGCCGGAAAACGCGCCAGCGGTCGCGAATTCGCCGACGTTCACATGAAATCCATTGATGAAGATACCGAACCCCAGTTCGGATGTTCCGGCAGCGCCGGGCCCCAGACCGCCCTCTCCTGATACGCCTAACGTGAAGCCGATACCCCACAAGCCTCGCGGATCCCTGAACGTGGTCGGGTTGCTCCACACATACCCGTACAGATTCTCGTCGCCTCCTGCAAATCCAATCGGGTCCTGCGAGATGAACCTCTGCAACGTCGGGCTGTAGTACCGTGCCCGGTAGTAATACAGTCCCGTGCCGTCGTTTGCGCGGCCGGTGAATTGGTAGGGATTGCCGCTCGAGCCGCTGATCGTCGTGTTCCCGAACGGCTCGTAGGTATAGCCCGTATTGAGATTCCCACTTGAATCAGCGAGCGCCATCGTCGAGCCGAGCATATCCGTAAGATAACTCAGCGTGCCGCTGGAATCGGCGCGCTGGAAATACTCGTCGATGCCAAGCCCCGTCAGCATTGTCGCGGTGGGATTTGGAGGGGTCGCGCCATCCATTTCCGCGACCGCATTCACCCCATCATAGAGATACTGCGTCATCACGCCGTTAAGCGTGTTCTGCGTGCGCCGGCCGAACGCGTCGTACTGATAGGCCGCGACGTTGGTCCCCGCCAGCGTACTCAGATGCCCGCGCGCGTCCCAGGTGTAGGTATAGGTCCCGTCCGAGGTCAGGTTCCCGTTGGCGTCATAGGTAAGCGCGGCTCCGTTGAACGCGGTCATCGCGTTGTCGGCGTTGAACGTGTTGCCGGTCGCCGCCGCCGGCAGATTCACCTGGGCGAAGCTCCCGCCCTTTACCGTCACCCGCCCATCGGCGTCGTAGCCGTAGGTCAGGTTGCCGAGCTGGGTTGTGCCGAGGTTCCAGGTCATCCCGGTCACGTGCGAGTCGTTGTCGTAACTATACGCCAGCACCATCCCGTTGGGCAGCGTGAGCTGGGTGCGTCGATTCGCCGCGTCGTAGGAGAAGCCGACCGACGCCGTCCCCTGGGTAATCCCAATCAGGCGGCTGGCGTTGTCCCACGCGTATTTGACGGTTGCCTGGCTGGCCGCGGCCATCGACAGGCGCCGGCCCGCAAGGTCGTAGGTGTAGGTGACCGCGCCTTGCGGCGTTTGCTCCTCGGTCAGGTCGTCAAGC
>JAJYVB010000224.1 GCA_021792265.1 Deltaproteobacteria bacterium
GCAGGAAATCGCTTTCGTAGCCAAACGGCACGCTCGCGTCGATCCCCATTCCCCCTTCGAACATGGTATTGCTGGCCGTCCACTGCCGATCGCCGGCGGTCATCCGCTCGGCAGGCATGAAGGTCTGCCCGCGCCCACCGGGTATCGGATTGAGAATATTGGTCCTAGGGTTGACGCGCGTGACGAGGCACCACATGACCTCGTTCATATCGTAAATATCGCAATCGTCGCTCATCGCGATTGCCAGGCGCATTCCCTGCGACACCGACAGGATGGCGGATAGGAAGTTGCGCTGCCACCCCTCGTCGATCTGGCTGCGCTTCTTTACTTGAATAATGCACCCTCCCCAGTCAGTCATGCTGTAAGGGATATGAACGTCCTGGATGATTCCCGGCTGCATGCGCTCGCACAGTTCGAAGATTGCGCCTTCGCGTATCGTAGTGTCGATATTATTGTCGTCCAGAGTATGTACGCCGAGCAGATGTATGATCGGCTTGGTCGCCGGGTCGCGCATGGTCACGGCCGTGACATGGAAAGTTGGGGTTTTGTAAGCTTTGCCCATGTATCCCGGCCATTCCGGATGGAAATGATACCGTCCCTGGACGCCCGCCTTTTCCGCCTCGGCAGTCTCGAACCGCCGGTCATGAGGGTTGACGTAGCCTTCGAGGACGATTTCGGCATCGGCGAGAGCCAGAGCATTGACCGTGCGTGCTTTTACCACCCGCACCGGGGCTCCCTGAATCGCTCCGGCCACCCCTAGTTCGTCGCTCCCGTACGGCAGGATTACATAATCGAATCCGCTGCCCGCGAACAGGGTGCAGACCGGTGGTACGCCGAAGCACATCGTAATCGGAATCGGCTCTTTGCTGTCGTAAAACTTGGTCGACGCCTGCCACATGTGCGACCCGGGTGAAATCTGAAACGTGCCGATGTTCCCCCAGCGGAAATTCATCCGGTTGTAACCAACACAGGTGCCGCCCTCGAAGTGGTCTGCCGAGATCAGCCTAATCCCCGAGCCCACGGTCAGTTCCGATTCGTACTCGGTGTGGCGAATCGGTATCAGATGTTCATTCACGTTGACCGGCTTTTCGATAACCAGCTTCTGGCAGGGCGCCTCTTTCTGCGCAATCTCGACCGGCTTGACGGGATGGGAAAAGGCTCGGGCGATTTTGCGCGTCCGGTCTGGGTTGCTGGTCCAGTTGAACAGCTTGTTGATCACGCGCATGTCGCCGAACACGTTGGTGACCGCGCGATGGTTGGGCTTGCCCTTGACACGATTGAAAAGAATCGGGCAGGAGCCATCCAACTGCTTCTGAATACCCACAATCTCCAGGTCCGGATCGACCTCGCGGTCGGTCTCTATCAAATCCCCTTGCGCACGAAGCCATTCCAGGGCGTCGCGCAGGTTACGGTTGTGGGCGCCCGGGTCGGCTTCCGGCACCCGCTCGTATGAAACTTTGCTTATGGCCACGTCCGTACTCCTTATCGGCTCGGTCTGAAATTTTTGCCTGGCCGAGCGTCAATCAGGCACGCCCGCGCCGCGTACCGGCCTCACTGACCGTGCCGTCGTTTCCAATCTTCAACCAATTCGCTGCGCAGAATCTTGCCATTCGCGTTTCTTGGCAACGCTTCCAGCGCAATCACTTCCTTGGGCTGCTTGAACGCGGGAAGCCGTTCAGCGCAGCGCCCGAGAATCCCGCTCAGATCCAGCTTTGTCCCAGCCTTGATTACCACGTAACCCACTACCTCTTCGCCATAGATAGGATCGGGAACGCCGACGGCAACGGCTTCCTGAATTTCAGAAGACGCCTGCAGCAGGACACCTTCGATTTCCGCCGGAGCAATATTGACTCCGCCGCGAATTATCAGGTCTTTGACGCGCCCGGTTAAAAACAGGTAGCCGTCCTTGTCCAGATATCCGACGTCGCCGGTGCGAAACCGTCCTCTCGCTATCACTTTCGGAGTCCCGTCGTAATCCAGATAACGATACTCGCGGTCCGGCCCTCCACCGATCTCAACCTCGCCTATTTCGCCAGGCGCCGCAACGCTTCCGTCCGCGCGAATGATGCTAACGTTCTGACAGTCGATGGGGAGGCCAGCCGACCCGATGCGGCGCGTCTTTTCATCGCTGGAACAGATAAAGCCGCTCGCTTCCGTGCAACCGTAACCTGACGCAATGGGAATCCGGTAATGTTCCTCGAAGGCGCGCCAGTGGTCGAGCGCAAGAGGCGCAGAGCTGGACGTAACGAAACGCAGATGAGGCACGTCTGCCGCCGTCATGTCGATCGGCCGGCTGAGCAGCATCGCAACCACCGCCGGAACGCCCACCGCTATGGTCACCTTGCGTTCCTTGATCCAGTCCGGATAGGAAGTCACTGAAAACTTTCGGCCCAGCACGATTGTAGCGCCGCGCGCGAACGCCGCTAACACCACGCACTGGGACGAGAGCCAGTTGAGCGAACGGAACTCCAGAATGCGGTCGGACGGAGTCACGCCCAACCGGGTCGCGAGCCCGTCCATGTTGCAGAAGAGGTCTTCGTAGCGATGGATAACGCCCTTGGGCTTGCTGGAGGTCCCCGACGTATAGCTCACGTACGCATCGTCACGCGGCTGATTCACCGGCTCCGGCGCCTCATGCTCTGCCAACCCCGCCAATTCGGCGAAAAAACCCGTAGGGGAATCCGGCTCCCAATGCCCCAGGGCTACCCACCTGCACGGATAGGAGGCAAACTGCTGCGCAACCGCGGGATCTTCGTACAATACGAGCCGCGGCTTGAGTGCCTCCAGGATATCCCCCAAGTACGCAAGGTTAGCTTCGAGATTGACGACGCATGCAGTAGCCCCGTAGCGCTGCACCCCGAGGAAGACGAAAAGGTGTTCGATTCCGTTGCCCGCCAGCAACAGCGCCCGGTCACCCGGTTTGAAGCCGGCCTTTCGGAGGTACACGGCTAGCCGGTCCGTGACGCCTTTGAATTGGGCGTAGGTTATTGACCGCTGCGCCTCGATGCTCTCGATAAAGACGTGCTCCGGACGATTGATCGCGTGGCGCGCCAGAAGGGCAGCCACAGGGTTCCTCACTGCCTCGCTGCTAGAGATTTCGCAGGTCTCAGCCACGCTCAAATACCCCCGGAAGCTCTGCCCCCGGCCTTGACATCGACCGGTTGCGCAATGCGGCCCACTGTCAGTGCCGAATCAATGTAGCCGCCCCGCCGCAAAAAGTGAACACCAGCTCAACTGCCCTGCGGACAAGGCGCACCAGCCTTGCCGGCGGTCGCCTCGGGCCCTCGTCCGCCATCGCTCAGACCTTGAACGAGGTCTGCACCTCAGGCACGAACAATTCCTCGACTTTAAGCTTCCGTGGCGAGACGCCCTGTTCAAAACAGTATTGCAAAAAGGCCTCTAGCGTGACCCGGTTCGGCTCGATCCCGTAGGGCCAGTATTCGCCCGCGAAAAGACCGCGCATCTGGTCGACCGCCTGCGGACCCCATGGCAAGGCGAAGCGCGACGCCGTCATGTCGCTGAGGCGCTGAATACTTCGCTCCTTCGCCTCAGCGAAGGCCTTATACAAGTTCATTGCAACCCAGGGATGCCGGCGCAGAACCTCCGTGCGGATAGCAAGGAGATGCATAATCGGGAATATGCCGGTCTTGCGCCAATATGCCTGCTCGACTGCTTGAAAGTCCGGCCATAGCCTCACGATCGATCTTTCTCCCTGGTCATGGCCGAAGCTTTTCGGAGGGTGTGCCGTAATGATGGCCTCGATCTGTCCCGATTCCAGCAACTCCGTGAGCGATCGGTCGCGCACGGATTTAATCTTAACCCCGCCCGGAGCTTCGAAAGCGACCTTTTCCTCGCGTCCGGGCTCGCTTACGCCACCCTGATACCACTCGATGTCTTCGAGATGCAGGCCGCACTCGTGCATCAGGTAGCCGCGGGCATAGATACCGGCAGTTTGGACCCACTCGGGCACGCCCACACGTTTTCCCGCCAATTGCTCAGGCCGGCTAATCCCGCCGCCACGGCGCACATAAATCGAGGAGCATCGGAACACGCGCGAGGGAAACACGGGGATGGCTCTCAAAATGTCGGCCTGTCTTGAGATAAGCGATACATAGTTGGAGGACGACATCTCCGAGATGTCCCACTCCTGGTATTTGGCAAAGCGCCAGAAAATCTCTTCGACGGAAAAGTTTAGGCAAACGAGTTCAATGCCTTCGGGCTGCACCCTGCCGTGGAGAAGGTCTGCAACGTGATCGTAATAACTCATCGCCATCGTGAGCTGGACTCGCGCCATGTTCTCCTCCGGTCGGGCTTTGCCGCGTCCGCGCCTGGGCTTTGCCGCGTCCGCGCCTGATTGTTGCCAATTGCCTCAGCTTCGGCATGGCCAGGCGGATTGTCAAGAGTCGCGGCTCGAGCCGCCGGGACCAGGCGCTTTCCGTTGATTCGCCGGCGCACCCGCGAGCGAACGGAAATGCAAATGCCTTTAGCGCGTTAGCGTCTGACCGTAGGTGCACGGCAAGCCGCTGAGCCCGCGAGCAACAGAAAAGTTGTCGCTAGAACCAATGCCGGCATCGCCGACATCTGCTCGCACCGGCTTTGACCGGTAAGTGTTTTACCTTGCGGCACCGCCTGCCATTCTTGCCATCCGACCAGCCAAAAGTTTCACTAACACTTTTCCCTTGACATCGTGGACTCCTTTATCTTACTACTCGCTGGGTTTGCCGGGCCCCGAAGCCAAGGTTTTGGCCGCAAGTTGCATTTCAAAAGTCCAAGCGCGGCAAGTCAAAAGGAGAGTTTTTAAAGGACTGAGCGGGTCGAACTATGAAAACAACTAGCCGGTTCGGACGCGGGGTTCGTGGCACTGTCGGCGTACGAGCCGCCTGTTCTTTTGATCGGTTCTTCTTGAGTCCGGGAAGCCGGCGACCGGAGGATACCAAGCCTCGCTCGCGCCGTCTGTATACAAGCTTTCGGTTGAACTCCCTTGTCCGCCGCTGAAGTGCAGGTTTCGCGTCCCGCCCTGCGCAGGACTGTCGGCTTCGACACCGCCGTAGCGATCGTTGTAGCCAACACGATCGGCACCGGGATCTTTACCACGTCGGGTTTTATTGCGCGTGACGTGGGCTCTCCAATCTGGTTGCTGGTTTTATGGATCGCCGGAGGGGCGATAGAACTGGTGGGCGTGCTTGCCTACGGTGAATTGAGCGCTGCGATGCCGGAGGCGGGTGGCGAATACGTTTACTTGCGCGAAGCCTACGGCTCGCTGCCAGCGTACCTGAGTGGCTGGACGTCTTTCTTCGTCGGTTTCAGCGGCGCGATCGCGGCGGCAACTCTTGCCTTTGTGGGCTACCTGGATCGCATCGCTCCCATGGTCCGTTGGAATCCGTCCAGTGACAAGATTGTCGCTATTGCCGTACTCGCCGCGCTGACCGCCGCACATATAGTGGGCATGCGTTTCGGTTCCGGACTGCAGCGAATTCTCACCGCGGCCACCGTAGTCACCATACTC
>JAJYVB010000009.1:0-4534 GCA_021792265.1 Deltaproteobacteria bacterium
GGAGTCGAAGGATCCGCGCGGCATTCCTTGGCCGCGCGATTTGGCTGGGTTTGCCGAAGGAAGTCCATCGCAGCCGCCAGGATGGCGGCTGCGGATTCTTCGCTGGCGCTCAGAATGACCGATTCCATTTTGTCAATTTATTTCCGGGACACCATACTAGCAGGCGTTGAGAAGCTAGAGATTCTAGCGCCGCCGATCGCTCGCTTAACTGGTGTTGTGTCCTGCAAGTGCCTTGCCGAACCAGCTTGGCTGGAATGAGATTCTTCGCTGGGCTCAGAATGACAGAAGCGCGCGTTTCCCCTTGTTATTCTGAGCGCAGGCTGCCGAAGCGAAGAATCCCATGCCGGTAACGGCCGCCATAAGCTTATTTGCGGGACGGCACACTGGCAGCTCGGTGAAAAAGCCCTTTCACCAACCTGCTTCTCTCGCTGTAATCTCTAAAGAGAGCGGGAACTTCAGGAAACACACAGGTGAAGATTCGCAAGGGTTCGCTGATCCTCCTGGCAGTCGCCGTGGGCTTTGTCGCCCTGGTATTCTACGACCTCGGCAAGGTCGAACCCGTCGAAGTCGTTGACAGTCGGCTCGTGCACGATGGGGCAGCGGTCAGGGTTGAGGGCGATCTCGAAAACACCGGTTCGAAGGCGAGCGACGTGATGCTCGATATTCGCTACTTCGACGCGAGCGGCCGTCCCTTGGCCGAAGACCACCTCGACGTTGGCAAGATCCCTCCCGGGGCTCGGCGCGATTTCCGTAGTCCTGAACACAGGCTGGCAGACGTAAGCGAATTTTCACTTGCGTTAAACCATCGTCGCAACCCATTCGGAAACTAAACGGCGTTTAACGACTCTTCCCGTGCCGCCTGAACCAACCGTCCCCGGAGCTTCGCGTCATCTGCGCGCGAGCTTGAGTATCTGCGGGTAAAGCGACGGATTCGACGCCAGAAGTCCGCCGACCGTGACTCTCGGTTGGTTAAAGCGCAGCTCCTCTCCGGTAATGTCGCTCACTCGGCCACCGGCAAGGGTCACCAACGCTGCGCCAGCCGCTATATCCCATTCACTCTTGGGCGTACGGGAGAACGTCGCGTCGGCGCGTCCGCAAGCGACCAGGGCGAGCTTGTAGGCTACGCTTCCCGTAGGGCTGACCGTCATCCGGCGCGCGAATTCGCGCCATTCTCCGCGAGCGGTTTCGCTGCGGCTGGCGAGCACGGTAGCACGCGCAAGAGTGCGCACGCGGCTGACACGGATCGGACGGCGGCCCAGGTGAGCGCCGCGCCCACGTACCGCCCAGAACATCTCGCGCTTGAGCGGATTATAGGTAACGCCCAGAATCGGGACGCCGTTTTCGGCAAGCGCGATTGAGACGACGAACTCAGGTATTCCGGCAATGAACTCTTTGGTGCCGTCGAGGGGATCGACGATCCAGACACGCCGGCGTTTAAGGCGCGAACGGTCGTCCGAGGTTTCCTCGGACAGCCATCCGTAATCGGGAAAGGCCGCACCCAAAAGTTCGCGAATTGAACGGTCAGCTTCCAGATCCGCCGAGGTAACGGGGTTGTCATAGCCCTTCGACGAGACCTCGAATGACCGATGCCGGAAATGCCTGCGTAGCGCTGAACCAGCGGAAAGTGCGGCCTTCTTTGCGGCAGCCAGCTCCTTTTGCAAGCTCGCCGCAGCGCGCCCGGGCGCGCTGCGCGGCGCCGCCCGCACGCGGCGCACGCTTGTTTTTTTCGCCCCGGTAGCAGTGCTCTTCTCACGTCTCATCGCGATTTCCGTCCTCAGCGAACCGCCCGGCGTCACCAGAATGCGTCGGTCGTTGCCTTGGCCACCCCGGCGCGACGCCAGCGCTGCAGCGGTTTGACGTTCCGCCTTGGTTAACCCACCGTGGAGGCCCCCGACCGTCAGGAGGCTTCACGAGTTTGCCAGTTTCCGCGTATCGATTTAAGATTTCGTGCTGGGGACACGGCTTCGTTTGGGGACGGGCCATGGCGCTTATTGCGATAAACCAGCAACTTGGGAGTCGGGGGTTTGAGATCGGCCGCCTTCTGGCAATGCGCCTCGGCTACCGGATGATAACCGGCCAGGAGATGGTCGAGATCACGTCGCGGCGTTACAACGTCACACCAGACCAGCTCCTGGTTGTCGACTTGCGCGCCCCGTATTTTTGGGAGCGGTTCACGACCGACACCGAAAGGCTGGTTGCCTTCATCCGGGCGGTAACGCTCAAAGAGATGGCACACGACCGGTTGGTGCTGGTCGGCCGCTCCCCGGCGCAGCACCTGCCTGACGTCGGATGCGGCCTGAAGGTCCGCGTCGTGGGCTCGTTTGCCGAGCGTGTGGCCGCCGTGGCTCATGAGCAGAAGCTGACGCCGGCGGCCGCTGAGCGGCGAGTCAGGGATTACGACCGCGAGCTTCGAAGCCGGGTCCAGAAACTGTACGGGATCGATATTGAAGACCAAACGGCTTACGACCTCGTACTCAACGGCTCGCGGCTGCCGCTCGAGGTGGCCGTCGCGACGCTCGAGGGTGCAGCACGCCAACTGGCGGCGTGCGATTCGGAGGAACAGCTGCAAAAGCTGCGGGACGAAGCGGTAGCAGCCGAGGTGCGTGCTGCGCTCTACACGCATCCGCAGATGGTGTCAGCGCAGTTTCGGGTGCGATGCGACCGCGGCACCGTCAAGGTAAGCGGCCGGGGCTTGGTGCCACCGTGGGACGGCATTGCGGAGTCGGTCGCCAAGCAGTGCGATGGCGTTGACCGCGTACAGGTGGTCGCCGAGGAGACGTTAATCCGACTCATCCCGGAGTGAGCGCGCCGGCGTCGGGAGCCTTGCCCGCAGATCATACGCGCGGTGGCAGGGCGTTGCGCGTTGGCCCGAAAGCTTTGTTGCTGCGGCGCGGGCATGCTACGGTCACGTGTTCCTGGGTCCGCCCATGCCGTCGTTACGCTCCTTGCGATCTTTGCCGCCGGACAGCCGGGCATCCGACAGTTCACGGTTTGGGCACAGTGCTTTGCGGATCTCGGGCAGCGGAATCGGGACGACAGCGATAATCTTTCTGGCCACGGGTTTTTTCAGCGGTTTCGTACCGGTGATGCCTGGAACCGCGGGCTCTATCGTCGGAGCGGCGCTATGGTGGGGAGCCTTTGGACCGCTCTGGCAATATTCGCGGATTGCGGGGCTGCTGGTTTTCGGCGGACTGTTCGTCGCCGGATGTTGGCTAGCCGGTCGGGCAGAGCAGCTTTTCGGTGAGCGCGACAGCCCCAAAATCGTGATCGACGAAGTCGCGGGGATGGTAGCGACGATGTTGTTCGTGCCTGCAGGGTGGCCCGCTTTGGCTGCCGGTTTTCTGCTGTTCCGGCTGTTTGACGTATTGAAACCGTATCCGGCAAGCTTCATCGACCGGCGGATGAGCGGCGGGCTGGGAGTGATGCTCGACGACTTGGTCGCAGCCATCTACGCCAATCTTGTGTTACAAATAGGAACACGTCTGCTATGAGAAGGCGTTGCCGCGTGGGCCGTTGCCAACCGGCCCCGCGCCGGCGGCAGGCCGGGCCTCAAGACCCGCAACCGCTTACCGAATGCCCGCAATCGCCTGCCGAATAAGGCCGCGGCCGGGTCGGAACTTGGAAAGGGATCGGCGATGATCGAGCGTGCAGTCGTACTTTCAACAGGCGACGAGCTGACCACGGGGCGGGTGGTCGATACCAACTCGAACTACCTGGCCGATCAGCTTGCAGGAGCGGGAATTGACCTGGTTGCGGTCCTCACCGTGGGCGACATCCCGGAGCGCCTGGAATGGGCTTGGCGCACCGCGATGGATCTGGGCGACGTCGTTGTCTCAACCGGCGGCATCGGGCCTACGGCCGACGACCTTACCACCGAGACCGTCGCGCGCATCGCAGGGCGCAGCCTACAGCTTTCCGAGGAGGTGCTCGACCACATCCGCCGCGTTTTCGCGGCCATGCAGCGGCCGATGCCCGAGAACAACCGCAAGCAGGCGATGTTTCCCGAAGGCGCCGAAATCATCCCGAACCCGCTCGGCACCGCGCCGGGCTTCCGCCTCGAACTTGAGCATCGCGGGCGAACGGTTCATTTGATCGTCCTTCCCGGCGTACCGCGCGAGGCCAAGCCGATGATGGAGCGCAGCGTCCTGCCGTGGCTCTCACAGGCAAGGGGCCGCGACACTGTTTTCGTGACCCGCATCTTCCAGACGTTCGGTATCAGTGAATCTGCGCTTGACGAAGCGGTTGCCGGCCTGATCGGACCTGACGAAGGGCGCGTCGGCTTTCGAGCAAGCTTTCCCCAGATCTCGCTGAGGGTAACCGTCGAAGGCCGTCCGGGAGAGGCCGAGCACCGCGTGGCGGAACTTGCCGCGCGCGTCCGCGGCCGCATCGGCGAATTCCTCTTTGGCGAGGGCGACGTGACCATGGAAGAAGTCGTAGGCGAGCTTTTCGCCGGGCGCGGACTGAGGCTCGCCGTGGCCGAATCCTGCACGGGCGGATTGATCGGCCACCGCCTGACCAACGTGCCGGGAAGCTC